>JAGQOU010000287.1 GCA_020427145.1 Planctomycetales bacterium
TCTACAACGGCGTGCCGTTCCACCGCGTGCTGCCGGGGTT
The DNA here is from genome assembly GCA_020427145.1 of Planctomycetales bacterium. Lineage (GTDB taxonomy): Bacteria > Planctomycetota > Planctomycetia > Pirellulales > Lacipirellulaceae. The sequence continues at coordinate 41 of JAGQOU010000287.1, forward strand.
CATGGCTCAGGGGGGCGATCCCACGGGCAGCGGTTCCGGCGGCCCCGGCTACTGCATCAAGTGCGAGTGCTACAAGCCCGGCTATCGACGCCACTTCCGCGGCAGCCTGAGCATGGCTCATGCGGGCCGCGATACGGGCGGGTCGCAGTTTTTCCTGACGTTCGTGCCGACCTCGTACCTCGATGGCAAGCACACGGTCTTCGGTCGGGTGATCGAGGGCATGGATAACGCCGCAGCGATTCGCCGCCGCGACCCGGGCGACCCGTCGGCCCCCACGCCGGACATCATTATCAGCGCCGAGGTGCTCCGCGACCGGGGGCACGCCTACAACTTCACCAAGCTGCCCGGTCGGTAGGCGTGCGGGGAGAGGTTCCGCCCGGCTCACCGGGGGCGGAATTCGGGCTGAAATCGACACTCGCCCTGCTGTCAGGCACGGTCCCTAATTGGCCGCTTGACGGCCGGGGCGTTTCTTGCGATTCTAGTATCGCAATTGTGAATGTTGCTAGCGCCCTCTATGTGGATTGTCAATTGAGCACGGATCGCTCGCCCGGCGGAGCTTATTGCGAGCCACGACGTCATCTCTGGTCGCTCGGCCTGTCCCGCTAGTAACTTCGAATCGCGCAAGTCCTCGACAGTGTCGAGCAGTGGGGCTCGGCGCGCACCGACGCAGGCTTTTTTTTGCGCAGCGACCTCTCGGTTGCTGCGCAACGTGCAGTAGACCGCGCGGGCGGACTGCGCTGGCAGGCGGGCGGGATGCGCGCGGGACGACTCGCTGCGACGCCGCTGGTTCGTGAGCAACAGACCGACCGTAGGGATCGCCCCGGCGATCGCCAGAATGCAGATACGCACCTTGAAGATTTACTGTGACGTGGTCGACCGCCGCAGCTTTTCGCGCGCCGCGGCGGAGAACGGCATCTCACAGGGAAACGCCAGTCATTTGGTGCAGTCGCTGGAGTCGCACCTGGGCGTGTTGCTGCTGGATCGTTCGACGCGACCGTTTGAACTCACGGCCGAGGGGCAACGCTACTACGACGGCGTGCGGCAACTCGTGCAGCGATACTCCGAGTTGGAAGAAGAAGTCAAGACGCTGCACGACGCCGAGGCGCGCAGTTTGGTGGTGGCGTCGATCTATTCGGTCGGCATCCACCACATGAGCGCGTTCATGCAACGTTTTTCCTGGGCGCATCCGCGGGCCGAGGTGCAGTTGGAGTATCTGCATCCGCATCGCGTTCACGAACAGGTGGAACGCGGCGACGCCGATTTGGGCATTGTGAGCTATCCGAAGGACTGCAGTGAATTGGCGTCGATCCCCTGGCGCAGCGAGCCGATGGTGATCGTTTGCGCGCCCGCGCACCGATTTGCAGCGGAGCGGTCGTTGCCGCTGAGCGCTTTGAACGGGCAGCCGTTTGTGGCGTTTGAAGCGGGGTTGGCCATTCGAGACGGAATCGACGCGGCCCTGCAGCGGTGCGGCGCCGAGGTGAGCGTGTCGTTGGAATTCGACAACGTAGAGACGATGAAGCGGGCGGTCGAGGCCGGCTCGGGCCTGAGCATTTTGCCGGAGCCGAGCGTGCGGCGCGAGATTGCGATGGGCGATCTGGTGAAGATTGCCATCGAGGGCGAGCCGCTCACCCGGCCGTTGTCGATTATCCACCTGCGCGATCGTCCGCTGAGCCAACTGGCGCAGCAGTTCGTGAATGAATTGCAGGCCGATGCAGACTTTGCCGAGGAGACGTCCCTCGTGCTGGGGACGCGGAGTCTTGAATTTGGTTCGTCGCATCGAGAGCGGCCCAAACATCGCGCGCGGTGACGAGCAACAGCCGTCGCCCGCCGCGGCGCGACGCCGCCGGGCGCCCCGCACGCTGACCAGCAACAGAGAAAAGAAGATACGAACAAGGCAGTTTGCCAAGTGAGCGTACTCAGATTGGATCCAACAATTATGAACAACCGCACTCCCCTGTTGCATCTTCCCGAGAAGCAAGGTCTGTACGACCCGGAGATGGAGCATGACAACTGCGGCGTCGGGTTCGTGGCGCACATCAAGGGCGAGCGGAGTCACCAGATTCTGCTCGACGCCGAAGAAGTGCTGCGCACCATGGACCACCGCGGCGCCTGCGGGTGCGAATCCAACACGGGCGACGGCTCGGGCATCCTCACGGCCATGCCGCACGAGTTCCTCGCCAAAGTGGCGAAAGCCGACCTGGGGATCGACCTGCCCGAGCCCGGCGCCTACGCCGCGGGCAACGTCTTTTTGCCCCGGGACGCGACCGAGCGCGCCAAGTGCAAGGCGGTCGTGGAAGAAATCATCGCCGCCCAGGGGCAGCAGCTGCTGGGCTGGCGCAAGATGCCGACGGACGTCGACGGCGCCGACGTCGGCCCCACGGCCCGGGCGGCTGAACCGTTCCACGAGCAGCTGTTCATCGCCGCCAATGGCTGCACCGGCGACGCGTTCGAGCGGCAGGTGTACCTGATTCGCAAGCAGGCCAGCAATCGCCTGCGGGGCGACGCGTCGCTGACCCAGGCCAAACTGTTTTACGTCTGCTCGCTGTCGACCAAGGTCATCATCTACAAGGGCATGCTCACCACCGAGCAGCTCTTTAAGTACTTCCCCGATTTGAACGACGAGTCGTTCACCAGCCACCTGGCGATGGTTCACTCGCGGTTCGCGACCAACACGTTCCCGTCGTGGGACCGGGCGCAGCCGCTGCGGTTCATGAGCCACAACGGCGAAATCAACAC
>JAGQOU010000288.1 GCA_020427145.1 Planctomycetales bacterium
GGCCACTACAGTGACCACCGCTGCCACTTCCCGCCGGGGCGCCCCCGGCCTACGCCCGTCGCCCTACCTCACGCACTTCGCCCATGGCCGCCCTGCAAGTCGTCCCCGTCGACTCCCGCCGTCTCCGCAAGCAGTTCTTCAACCTGCCCTGGACGCTGTACGAGGGCGATCAATTCTGGGTGCCGCCGATCCGAATCGTGCAAAAGGAATTGCTGGGCTTCCGCCGGCACCCGTTTCACGACGACGCGGAGATGCAGAATTTCCTCGCCCTGCGCGACGGGCAGCCCGTGGGCCGGATCTCGGCGATCGTCAATCACGCCCACAACCGCTGGTACAAGGAACAACGGGGTTTCTTCGGATTTTTCGAGTCCATCGACGACGAAGAGGTCAGCGGTCGGCTGTTCGACGCCGCCCGCGAGTGGTTTGCCGGGCAAGGCATCGAAGCGATTCGCGGGCCGGTCAATCCGTCGCTGAACTACGAAGTGGGACTGTTGATCGAGGGCTTCGACGACACCCCCTGGTTCATGATGACCTACAACAAGCCGTACTACGGTCGGCTGATCGAGTCGTACGGCTTTCGCAAGGCCCAGGACATGTTCGCCTTTTGGGGTCACGTGAGCATGCTCGAGGAGGTGACCAATCGGCTGTACAACGCGTCGCGCAGCGTGCTGGAACGGATGAACTTGAACTGCCGGCCGATGAACCGCAAGAAGTTTGACGAGGAAATCCGCACCTTCCTGGACATCTACAACAAGTCGCTGGTGAACACCTGGGGCTTTGTGCCCATGAGCGACGGCGAGGTCAAGAAACAAGCCGCGGGGATGAAGCAGATGATCGTGCCCGAGCTGACCACCGTCGGCGAGATCGACGGCAAGGCGGTGGGCACGATGTTCGGCCTGCTGGACTACAACCCGCGCATCAAAGAGATCGACGGCAAGTTGTTCCCGTTTGGCTTCATGAAGCTGCTGGGCAATAAGCGCGGCATCAAGCGGGTGCGGCTGATCAGCACCAACGTGCTGCCCGAGTACCAAAGCTGGGGCATCGGCCTGGCGCTGGTCGGCCGATTGGTGCCCGACGCCCTCGCCTGGGGCATCGAGGAGGCCGAATTCTCCTGGGTGCTGGAGAGCAACGGCCTGAGCTACAAGACCCTCAAAAAGGGGGGCGCCAAGGTCAGCAAACAATACCGCGTGTATGACTACGGGCCGAAAGATGAAACGGCCAACGCGAAGTTCATGGTGCAGGAGTAAGGACGGCCGATCACCCGAGATTGCATAAATGGCGATGGGCCGCCGTTTTCACATGCGGGTTCGCGACGGTTGCAGCGGCGAGATAGGATAGAGACTTGCACCCCGCCGCGGCAGCGACTCTATGATCAATCTCCATCGACTCTCAATCGTCGCGACCGTCTGGATGACTGTCTTGGCCAGTCTTGCCGCGGCGCAGGTTCCCGTGGCGACGGGTCGGCAGTTCACGCTGTCCAACCCAGCGTGGAAGCTGTTCATTCCCAGCACTTACGAGCAGCGCCCCGACGGTGCGGCCGACTTGCTGGTTCACTTCCACGGCGATCCGCAGACGGTGTGGAACAACGCCCGCTATGCGCATCTCAATGCGATTGTCGTCACGGTCAACTACAGCGGGTTGTCCAGCGCGTACTCGGCGCCCTTCTCCAACGCCGCGCTCTTCCGGTCAATCGTCGACGAGGCGCTAGACGTGGTCCGGGCTCAGCGCGACTTCGCGGGCGATCTCTCGTGGGATCAATTGGGCGTGTCGTCATTCAGCGCGGGATATGGCGCCGTTCGCGAGATTCTCAAGAGCCGTGGCTACCGAGCAGAGATCGACGCCCTGCTGGCGGCCGACTCGCTGTACGCCACGACGGCGGGCGACGGGACGCCGCTTGATTCGCAGTTGGCCGACTACAAGACCTTCGCCGCCGCGGCCGCCGCCGGAGAGAAGACGTTTCTCTTCAGCCATTCCCAGGTGCCGACGTACACCTACGAAAGCACGGCGGAATGTGGCGACGAACTGCTGGAGTCGTTGGGAGCGACCGCCCAGCCGGTCAACGAAACCGGCCTGGGAACGCTCAATTTCTACCGTCAAGCGCATGTCGGCAACTTCTGGTTGCGCGGCGCAACGGGCAGCAACGGCGACGCGCACCTGGAACACCTGAGGTACATCGGCGAGTACTTCGACGACCTGCCGCTGGCGAAATTGGCGACGCCGCCGGGCGATTTTGACGGCAACTATCTGGTCGACAACGCCGATCTGGCGACCTGGACGGCCGCCTTCGGCGCCACGGCCGACGGAGACGCCGACGGCAACGGCCAAACCGACGGCGGCGACTTCCTGGTTTGGCAGCGGAACCTGGGCGCGACGAGCGGCGCCAGCGCCGCCGCGACCAGCGTGCCCGAGCCCGCCGCCGCGCCGCTGCTGGCCGTCGGCGCCTGCCTGTGGCGACTCGCACGCGGCTTACGACGCAGGGTCGAGCGGCTCCAAAACGCGCTTTGACTCGGCGAGCCGGAAACAGCGGCGGCCATAAACTGCTGGAATGACTCCAATTGTTCAATTCCAGTTAAGACGCCCTAATCCCTCACGCATCAACGGCTTAGGGAATCGCCGACCAGGAATTCGCCCGTGAATTCCTGGTTTTTCTGTCAGGATGCAGCGCCGACTCCCATTTGTAGTTTGCGGCGCTTCCTGCGCTGTGGATCGGCAATGCGCGAGCTTGTCGCGGGTTCGATCCCCCTCTTCACTGGTCTATTTGATGTGGCTTCACCCGGGAGATGTTTCTAATGAAGAGAATCCGACTGTACTCAACGGCTTTGACGGCGCTTGCGGCCGCCGTCTGCGTCACTGGCGGGCTGGCACATGCCGCCGTCATCGTGACCACCACAAGAAACGTCGCCCCCGACGGCGGCGCGGTCCATCAGACGTACGATCCCGCCGTGGATGTGTCCGGATCGGGTCCCGTGATGACGGCCTCCAGTACCGATCTGGCCCAAGGGCTGGCCGCGACCTATGACGGCGATGCGGTTTACGAATTCTCGACCGGCGTTTCGGCGTGGACCAATGGCTCGCTCGCCACGGTATACAACGAATCCGGGCCCGCCGGCGATGTCACGGACCACGCCGCGTATGGCAGCGTGACGAATAACACCAACGCGACGTTTGACCTGGGCGGACTGGCCAACATCTCCAAGGTCGACGTTTACGCCGGCTGGAATGACTCGGGCCGCGACGATTTCGGCTTCGACCTGCAAGTTTCGGTCGACGGCGTGTCCTACTCGACCCTCGCGAACTTCCCCGACCCGGCGAACGACACGGGGCAGATCACGGTTCCCATCACCACTCTGCACAGCATCACCGACGACGGCGCAGCGGATATCGCCACCGGCGTGCGTTACGTCCGTTTGCACATCAACGGAGCCGATAACGGCGCAGCGGGGATCGTCGAAGTCGACGTCTTCGGCGCTCGCGTCCCCGAGCCGTCCACGTTCGGCCTGGCAGGGCTCGCCTTGCTGGCCTGTGCAAAGCTTCGTCGCCGCAGCTAACGCGCAGCGACGATTCCACCAACGCTTGTCAAACAAACGGGCCCCAGCGACATCGCCGGGGCCCGTTTTCTATTCAGTCGAGTTCTTCAACCAGGCGAGCGGGGGGCGTAAGCCCCCTGTTGCATCGCCCCGTGTCGCCCAAGCAAAGCAGAACGCGTACGCGACTCCTTCACTGCTCGTGCAATTGCTAATTCTTGTACACCTTGTGACTCGGCCGCCCGGCGAGGATCTGTTCCTTGCCCCAATTGGTCACGGCGCGAAACGCGTCGCTGGTGATGAAATCTTTGAACGCCTGCTCGTCGTTCCATTCGCTGGTGATCAGGTAGCTGGCGCCGTTGGCGACGTCCTTCCACAGCGTGCTGGAGTCGTGCCCGGGAGCGGCGTTCAGGGCGGCGAGCACGGCCGCAAATTTCTCCTCAAAGTCTGCTTGCTTGCCTTCGAGGACTTGGTAGTTCATGCCGACGGTGATCATGGCGCTGTGCGGGGGTGTGGGGTGAGTGGTCGGAGTTCCGGGGAAGCGACTGCCCGCGGCCGCGGCAGTGCTAGCTGCGCTGGCCGAGGACGTGGTCGCTGGCGCCGGGTGAGAAACGAGCTGTCGGGCTGAGAGTGTAACTCTCTTGCCTCGCGCCTCCGATCTCTCACGCCGGCGATCAGCCCCTATCTTACGTTTTCCGCTCACGGCGCCAGGGGGAGTTTACCGATTGAGTGAACTGTGCAGCCGCGCCCCGGCGCGGCGGCACGGCTCTTCTGGCGGATTCTGATCGACTTTTCTCGTGGGAAGGATGGCTCTTATGAGCGGGCTACGGACTCGGTGGTTGGCGGCGGCGGCCCTGCTGGCGGCGATGGGCGGCGACGCGGCGGTCGGCCAGAATCCCGCGGGCGTGTCGATCCTGCCCGGCTCGGCCCGTCCCGGCAGCTATCAGCGGGTTTCGGGCATGAGCAACCCCGCCCTGGATTTCTACGGCGGATCGCGATCCATGGCCTACGCACCGCAGGCAGCCAGGGTGACGCAGCCCCCGGCCACGCAGCCGGTGACAACCGCCCCCGACGCCAAACCGTTCAGCTCGCTGCAGCAAGGTTCGAACCTCAGCCCGTACCTGGCCCTCGACATCCGCGAAAGCAGCGTCGGCCTGCCGAGCTACTACGCCTTCGTGCGTCCGCAGATGCAGCAGCAGCAGTTCGCCCAGCAGCAGCAAACGCAAAATCGCCGCACCGAGCAACAGCTGCGCTCGGCCACGGTGGTCGGAGCCACCACCCGCGGCGTCAACGGAGGCATCCCCACCACGGGGCACAGCACGCAGTTCTTCAACCTGGGCGGCTACTATCCGTCAGGGCGATAAACGCCCCCCGCGGGTCGTGATGCCGTTCGAACTCGATCGGGGTGGCTGGGGACGACCGTAGCGAGCCCCCAGTGGAATTCCCGGGGGCTGCGCTTCGCGACGTCCGCGCGCCACCCACTCCCCTGGGCCAACGGTATCACGACCAGCCCGCGCCGTCGGTGCGCGCCCTGCGCCGCGTGCGGTATACTCTGCTCTTTGCCGTGACCTGCATGCAAAGTGTTCAGAGGAGCCGCCGCCATGTTGTCTGCCCGATCAAAGCCGCGCTGCTGCGTCGTTGCCGCTGGCGTACTCGCCCTGTTCGCCGGACGCGTCGCGCTGGCCGATGACGCCAGCGACTCCCAAGCGAAGCGCTTCGCCGAGTTGGAAACCAAGCTCAGCGGCGTGAAGCTCGTCGGGTACTCCACCGACAGCAACAAGCCGCCCAACGAGCTGCGCGACGACTCGTACGGCCTGGCCATGGTCAAGCACCTGCAGGGCGACAGCTGGTTGGTGCAAGCCGAGTTCACCTACGGCGGCAAAGACCTGGTGCTGCCGCTGACGCTGCCGATCCGCTGGGCGGGCGACACGCCGGTCATCTCGCTCGACAAGTTTCCTGTCCCGGGCTTGGGAACCTTCGACGCGCGGGTGATGATCTACCAGGATCACTACGCGGGATTCTGGTCGGGCGCCGGCCACTCGGGCCACGTCTTCGGCGCCGTAAAACGAGCCGCCGCGGACAAAGCGAACTGACGGCCGCGTTGCCCGCGTCTCTCGCATCAAGCCGCCGCCGCTGCGCGCCCCGCCAACCGAGCAACGCGGCGCCGCCCGACGGCCCGCCCGCCGACAGGACCATTTCCCCGATAGGGTCCTTCCCCTATTTTGCAACTTGCCGATTCACAAAAAAACGAAATTCTCCGAGCAAAACTCCCTCCCGGCGGCAAAACCAAAACCACGCTAACCACTGCCCCGCCAACGACTTCCGCATTCTCCCGCCCGCCGCGGCCGGCGTCGTTCTGCGAGCAGAACTCATCTCCTGCCAACAAAACTCACCGCCACCGCCGCCGTCTCCGATCCCCCCGCCGCGAGCCAAGCGCCGCCGCCCAGCGCATTGCTCTCCCTACGTTTTACCCGATGCGGTGGCCCATTTTCTACAAGAATCACGCGGGTGCGAACGGGCTATGTAGGTGAGGTCACGGAGAATCGGCGCGATTGCGAACCCGGATGGCGTGCCGCGGCCGGCTGGTCCCGCAGTGAGTCCCAGGGCCCCGGCCTGATGCCGCGGGAGAATGGCAAATGCGTCCCCGCTTCGCACGGCCGGGCTTGTCAGTAGTGGCGCCCGGCGGGCGCGCTCAGTGGCGGCGTGGCGGCGCAGACGGCCGTCACGCGGTCCAAGGCCAACACGCCCGCGGCCTTCAAGAGCCTACTGGGCGGATTCGTCACCGAAGCAACGCGCGACGTGGTCGGGTCACTGCAACGTGGCCAGGCGTTGCTGTCCGGCGCGGCCCGCGACACGGTCGCGAAAGTGGCCCAGGCCCGCGTTGACGTCGAAGACGCGGCCACCGAGACGGCCGGCGTGCGCGGCGTCACCAACTCGGCCGCAGTCGCGTCGTTCCAAGGCTCGACGAAAGTTGAGGATAAGTCGCTGGACGAGTTGAAACAGATACGCGATTTGCTCACGAGGATCGAGCGGAACGACGGCGGCGTCGCCATCGGGTAGGTCGGCGGTAGGTTCTTTGACAATTCGAGAGGCTTGCCCGGCGTCGCGTGATTGCGGCCCGGGGTGCGGTTGGCGAGCGTGTTGGGGGAAGGCGATTAGGCGAGTGGCCGGGAGAAATCGGCCGATCGTGCGTAGGCGACGGGCGAGTGTCGCTAGCCGTTGTTGGGCGTTTTCGGCGGTTACAAGAGCCTGCGAAACAAAGAAGGGCCGTGTCAAGCTTTACGTAGTATATATACTACGTAAAGCTAGATGTCGATTCGCTCTGGATCACTGTAAGTGGCTGTTGACAAACAACTTACGGTGCGACATGTCACAGAGCAGATTGGCACGGTAGTATATATACTACCGTGCCATAATGCGCATTTGTCTCGTTGCTGCCATAACCCGCATTCGCAAAAGGATTTGCGTACTGTCGAGAAGGCTTGCAGAGGCAGCACTACTGTAGTATATATACTACAGTAGTGTGTCTAAGCTTCCGTCGAGCAGAGTAGGACCGAACCTTATGCCGTATCTCTCCGCCATCCGCATTAAAGCCGACCTGAGCGGCCAAGCGCGACGCATCTGGTCGACCAAGGAACTATTGAGGTATGTGGGTACCAATATTGAGTTTTGGAAATGCCGAAAAAACACGGAGGGTGCAATAGAGGTCAACCACTACCTGCCCACGCATGCTCTGGAAACAATTGTCGACGCCGGGTTGGTCCGAAAGATCAGCATTCCCTTCCCGCACCGCCCGGTGACTCGATACGTGTATGGCGAACAGTCCCCGTACGCCGTCGTTCAATCCTCTGACCGCAACGGCTACTTCAGCCACTACTCGGCAATGTTCCTTCAAGATCTAACGGAACAAATCCCGAAAGTTTACTACTTCAATGCCGAACAACGAGCAACTGGTGGCGGCGGAACTTTGACCCAAGCGTCCATAAATCGTGCCTTTGCCGGCAGATGCCGAGTTAGTAGCAACTTCGCCCGCTTCGGAGATGCGACGGTCTACAAGCTCAATGGGCAGAACACCGGGTGCCTGGGTGTTAAAGATTTGCTGCTCGATGGAGCGGAAATTCGCGTCACTGACATCGAGCGGACGCTAATAGATATCGTCGTTAGGCCAATTTACTCTGGCGGGATCGCAGAAGTTGCGAAAGCATTTGAAATTGCGGCGCCTAACGTATCGGTAAACCGTTTAACGACCTATCTCAAGGCACTTAACTTCACGTACCCGTATCACCAAGTGATCGGCTACTACATGGACAGGGCGGGCAAATACAGCGAAAAGCAATTGGCACAACTACGAAGGATTTCGAGAGACTTCGATTTCTACATCGACTACCAGATCAAAAACCCTACATTGAACAAGCAATGGCGATTATTCGTTCCAAAAGGGTTTTAGCTTCTCGCACTGTGAGCACGTGAAGTCAAAGTAGAAATCGAAGTCCTGTAAATCGAAGTCGGCCGCGATTGTATCGCGAACAGATTGAAAATTTGCCTTGTGGTGTTCCTTTTCGTCGCGGATTCTTCCGAGAAGCGACAAAGGAACACGTTTTTTCTCGAAAACATTCGTCAACGTGCGACGAAACTCTTCTGACGTGAAGTCAACGCCATATTTCTTGGCGAGCACGTAAATATCGACGAAGTCCTTCGCCCTGGCGGCCGTCGGCCGAGATCGGTGTACGACCGGGCCGTACTCCGCCATCTGCTGGCAAAGCGCCCGCATTTTTTCGGCAATGAACATCGCCGGCGAATAGCCATAAAGATAACGTCCTGAATGTTGCGCACA
>JAGQOU010000289.1 GCA_020427145.1 Planctomycetales bacterium
TTGGCGGTTGGAAACCAAGGGAAAAAAGACTTTGCAGTTCTCCTGCGCGAAATCGCGACCGCCCCGCGAAACCGAGCGCTTCAGATCGCCTCGGTGCCGCGTTCGCCGGTGCGAATGCGGATGCAGTCTTCCAGCGGCAGGACGAAGATCTTGCCATCGCCGATTTGGCCCGTCTCGCCAGTTCGGCCGCCTTTGATGATGGCGTTGATCGTCGGTTCGACGAACGCCTCGTTGACGGCGACTTGCAGTTGCACCTTGCGCAGCAGATTGACGGTGATCTCGCGGCCGCGGTACGTCTCGGTCTGCCCCTTTTGGCGGCCGAAACCCTGGACGTCCATGATGGTCAGCCGCACGACCTCAACTTCCTGGAGGGCGGCCTTCACATCCTCCAGCTTGCTTGGCTGGATAATGGCGATAATGAGTTTCATGGGGAGAGGTCGGAGATGAGAGGTCAGCGGTCAGTGAGCGGGGGCTGGGCGGGCCGCGGCGCCCTTGCGCTCGGCGACGGCCAAATCGATTGCGTTGCTTCTGCTGTATGTTAGTGCAGCGCACGGCAATCGAGAATCCCTCCTGACACCCGCGGCGAACGAGACAGTTCGCGACAGGGCGAAATCGCCGCCGGGCGGCTGGGCATTCCGCGAAATCGGCGGGAGATTGCCGCGGGGACCGGGGCTTGGACCAGTCGCTCCTGATCTCTCAAAAAAAAAGATACCCCGGCTTGAGCGCACCTAGGCGGAAAGGTACGCCCAAGCCATTGGGGCATCCTTCTGGACGAGACGCCGGAGCGGTGAACAACGCCAAACCGGCCAGGTTGCTGTCTCATAGAAAACGCGTAGGGCGGTCCCTCCCCCTTATACCAGCCGCAGCCCGAGCGCCTGGAGGCGGCGTGGTTGGCGCTCGGGCCTTTGGCTGGATGGGGTGGATCTGGGGCCATCGCGGGCCCTAGCGGAGCCGGCTCGTCGCCGCTCGCGGGCCACGCGGGGTGTCGCGTTGTTTCGCCGGGACTCCTGTGACGAAGCCCGTACGGGAAAATGCCTCCTCGGCAGAATTCGTCTGACGCTGTTCCGTAAAACTCGCCCTGTTTCGTGACTTCAGTCTCAGCAGTGTTGCCCGTGGGTCGAAGTCCCGACTCGGCGGCGTGTAGGCGGCAAAACGCCGCCGAGTCATTGGGACATCGTTCGACCCAGGCAAGAGTCGTCGCAAACTATTTCAAGCAGACTTTCCGCCTCATTGTCGCAGTGTTTTGAAAAAGAGGGGCGGCGACGGTTGGCGGCGTGTTTGTCGCCGCCCCTCAAGCTACGCATTCGCCATTAAGCGGTGGCTCCGCCGTAGGCTTGCATGCCGTGCTCGCTGATATCGAGCCCCTGCTGCTCCTCGTGGGCGCCAACCCGGAGGAGACCCAGGACCTTCAACACGGAGAACAAGGCAAGCATGCAGGCAAACGACCAGCCGACGATCGAGAACGTGCCGATTGCTTGCGTCGCGAACGACGTCGTCCCGTCCTCAAGGTATCCGTTGGGCAGAATGCCGATCGCCAAGCAGCCCCACACGCCACACAAGCCGTGCACGGGGAAGGCGCCGACGGGGTCATCGATCTGCAACTTGTCGAGCAGCATGATGCCAGCAATCACCAAGCAGGCGGCGACCGGGCCAATGATGGCCGCAGCTTGGACATTCGACATGCAATCGCAGCAGGCGGTGATGCCAACCAGGCCGCCGAGGATGCCGTTGAGGCCCATCGACAGGTCGGGCTTGCCAAACAGGACCCAGCTGAGGAGCGTGGCGACCAACCCGCCGGCGCCAGCGGCCAAAGTCGTGGTCATCGCACAATGCATGGTCCCGTCAATGGCCTCCGTCCCCTGGAAGGCAAGCATGCTGCCGGGGTTGAAGCCGTACCATCCGAACCACAGGATGAACACGCCCAAGCAGGCGATCGGCAGGCTATGTCCCGGCATGGGGACGCTCTTACCGTTGACATAGCGACCGATCCGCGGGCCAAGCAAGATGGCGCCAGCCAAACCGGCGAACCCGCCGACGCCATGCACCACGGCCGATCCGGCGAAATCCTGGAATCCCATCTGAGCGAGCCAACCGCCGCCCCATTTCCAGAACCCGCTGATCGGATACACCAAGCCCGTAATTAGAGCGCTGTAGATCAGGTAGCCGCCGACCTTCATCCGGCCGGCCACGGCGCCGGACACGATCGTCGCGGCAGTCGCGGCGAACATCGCCTGGAAGAACCAGTCCGTCTCTGGGCTGAAGGTGCGATCGCTGGCTGCAGCGTAGTCTTTCAGGCCAAAGCCGCCGAACTCCAGATACTTGTGCTCGGCTTTGATCGCATCAATCTCTTCGTCCGTCTTCCCTTCAAATTGATCCGTAAACTTGGTGTAGCTGTACGGATACATGATCCCAAAGCCGATGGCGAAGAACAGCAACACGCCGACGCAGATGTCCATCGAGTTCTTAAACAGGATGTTCACCGCGTTCTTCGACGAGTTGAAGCCCGCCTCGACCATTGCGAAGCCGGCCTGCATGATGAAGACCAGTGCGGCGCAGATGAACAACATGATGTTGTCCAGGGCGTAGCCGATCCCCAGATCCTCGGCGGGGGCTTCTTCAACGACCTCTTCAGTAAGGACTTCCTCTTCCTCTTGGGCGTAGCTGGTGCTGGGTAGTCCCGCGACGGCTAGGGTCGTCACGACCGCCAGCATCAGCGCGAGCCATCCCCGATGTGACCATAGGTTAGTCATTCGGTAGGTCCTCTAGTGATTTGTCAGAAGGATTTCAAACCGAGGCCGCGTGCGAGTTGAAAGAATTCCGCCTTTCAGGCCTCGGGGCGTCGGGAACCGACGCCATACGGTGGGTTGCCCTGCCGAGTTGCATCTTGCAGAAACGGCGCGAGCTGACTGACTAGTCGCGTGGCGACAGTGCAATCCCCGTGCCAGCAACGGCAGCGAGTCAGTTCCCAGCAGCCCCCAGTGCGCAAAAACCCGGCCAGCGCAGGCTTTTTCGAGAAATCAAGAAATGTCCGCCAACGTCAGCGGCCAGACCACGCGTTGAGACCTGCTTAAGGAATCCCCAGCGAGTGACGCGCAGTTGGGCACCGAGAGATGGGCTCATCACGCGGCCGACTGGCCCGAAGCGTAGGGTGGCTGGGGACGCAGCGCAGCGGAGCCCCCAGGGCGCCACGCGGGGGCGTGCTTTGCTGGGGGCTCCCGTTGGTCGTCCCCAGCCACCCCGATCGAGTTCGAACGCAATCACGACCCGATCGAGTTCGAACGGAACCCCTACCCGATTGCGGGCGACGACCTGGAATTACTGGCCGTGATGTCGGCGGCGGCGACGGCCGGAGCGCTGGCGAGCCGCTGCGCCGCCGGTGGCCCGATAGCCGTGCTCCACGGCAAACCACTCCGCGTACCGCTCCCGGTCCTGATACGTCGTGTTGCGATCGTCGACCAGGTGCCCCAACTCGTGGATGAGGATGTTATTGAGATAGAAGTCGCGGATCGCGGCCTCGGTCCAGGTCAGCCGCCACCAACCGGGGCCCGGCTCGTCCCAGCGACCGCCGTACATGCGGGCCTCGTTGTAGATTTCCGGCCGGGGCGGGGCGACAAAGTGCTCCTCGAGCGTCTCCTCGATCGGGTACAGGTACAGCGTCGACCCCCACTGCATGCCATAGCAGGGAAAGCTTTGCTTCTTGCGCGTCATGCTGGCCAGTTGCACGACTTCCAGTCCCTTGAGAAAGTGTTGCGGCACCTGCGCTAAGCGCTGACGAACATCAGCCGGCGTGACGATGTGACGATACCCAGCACCGGGCGAGCGCACGACAATTCGATACTCGTCGCCCGCTTCGTTTGGCTCATGCCACTCTTCGGGCGGCGAGAAGGGCGCGCGCTGGTTGCGCGCGCCTAACATCGCGCGCGGCGCTTGGCGCGGGCTACGGGTGAGCGCTTCGGCGCGGAGCGCCTTTTTTCGTTGGCGAAGTCCCGCGTTCTGAGCATAATGGTGCGATGCCATCGTTGCATAACCTTTGCTGAGCCAACAACTTGCTGCGACAACTGAGCGCGTCGCTGAGGCAGGGCCCGTGACGGGCGACGACGCGTCGGCGGGGCGTCTTGCCAGCCATATCCATCGTAGGCTCGCCGGAAATGGGCCGGCAAACAGAAGCTGTAAGACCTTGCCAGGGCAGGGTTTGAAGAGCCCGCCCAACCCCCTCCACAGAGGGGTTTGACGGTAATTTGGAGAAGCCCGCAGCGGGGCCGCCGGGGGACTCGCCGGCCGCCCCGAGGGAGTTGTCAGGCGCCTGTGAACGTCATTCTCTACACCCGCGACGGCTGCTGCTTGTGCGATGACGCGCTGCAAACGCTCCGGCAGCACGGACTCGAACCGCGATCGATTGATATCGACGCCGACCCCGCGTTGCGCGAGCGATTCAACGAATGCGTGCCGGTGGTAGAGATCGACGGGCAGATCCGCTTTCGCGGACGAGTCGACGTCCGGTTGCTGCGCCGGCTGTTGCGCTAGCGAACCGGCGGCGGCGGATCGGCCAATCCGCTCTGTTGCTTGCGCTGGTAGGCCGCGCGGCGGCGATCCTCGTCTCGCAAGTGATCGGCGTGTGCATGCCGCACCGCATGCTTCGCAATGGCCGTAAAACTGGTGGCGACCAGCGCCAACCAGGCCCCCAACACGCCGCACGACACGGCTCCCACGAGTACCGCGGGCAACGAAAGCCGGTCGCCCCACCCCAGCCAAATACCGGCGCCGCCAAGCACGATGCCCGTCGCCACGCCGGCGATCAGCGCCCAGCGGTCGCGTTGGGGAGCCTGATGACGGTCTGCCAGAGGGGTCGTTTGGGGCAGGGACTCCGGCCGGGGGCGCGATGAGGAGATTCTCGGCTGGTCAGATTCCTGCAAACCAAGCGAGGAGCGCCACAGCTGCACGTCGCGGGACGTGTCGCGGAGCCGGGTCCCGATGAGCGTTCCAAACACGTGGGCGCCCACCATCGCCACGACGCCGCCGATGACCCAAGGCCAGGCGCCGGGCAAGGTAGCCATCAAGGCCGCCAGCAGGGTGGAGAGCGTGACGGCCGCAAACAGCTGACGCAGCCCAAAGCGAAACAGCTGGGGCGCCGGCCGCGGTCGCCCGGCAGAGCCGGCGACGGAACTGGAACGAGCAGATTCGTCGGGAAAGTGAGACATCTTCGGAAATTATCGGCGAGTCGGTCGGTCTCGGCAAGCAGTGGCATGTCCGGGCGCGCACGCTGGTACTGCTGGGGATTGCCCGCGCCGATTGTTAGAATTGCTAGACTGTATAACTACCGCCCCGCGCAACTAAGTCCCCGTTGGCCGCTCGCTCGCCATGCCGCTTTACTACGCCCAGGGTTCGCCCGACACGGTCCTCGCCGAAGACGATCTTCGCGCCGCCCTCGCCGAGACGTTTGCCCAGCTCGGCCCGCGCAGTCGCGTGGCATTGGTTCCGCCCGACTACTCGCGATATGCCAGCGGGGCGGGCAAGTTGGCGTGCCTGTGCTGTGAACTGTTGGGCGACGCGGTGACCGACGTGATTCCGGCCGTGGGGACGCACGAACCGATGTCGGCCGCCCAGCTCGACAAGATGATGCCGAGCGTGCCCCGGTCGCTGATTCGCACCCACAACTGGCGCACCGACGTGACCACCATCGGCGAGGTGCCCGGCGACGTCGTCGCGGGGTTGACCGAGGGAATCTATGAGCAGCCGTGGCCGGCCCAACTCAACACGCGGCTGGCCGCCGGCGAGCATGATCTGATCTTCTCGCTGGGCCAGGTCGTGCCCCACGAAGTCATCGGCATGGCCAACTACAACAAGAACCTGTTCGTCGGCGTGGGCGGCGTGCGGGGGATCAACGAAAGCCACTACATCGGCGCCGTGTACGGCATGGAACGCGTGATGGGCGTGGCCGACACGCCGTTGCGGCGCATCCTCAACTACGCCCAGGACGAATTCTGCGGGCACTTGCCGCTGCTTTACGCCCTGACGGTCATTGGGGCGAACGACGCCGGGCAGCCGGTGATGCGGGGCCTGTATATCGGCGACGACCATGAGTGCTTTTGGCAGGCGGCGGCGCTTTCGGCGAAAGTGAACGTCACGCAACTGCCGCAGCGGCTGGAGCGGGTCGTGGTGTACCTGCACCCCGAGAAATTCTCCAGCACCTGGCTCGGCAACAAGGCGATCTACCGCACGCGGATGGCCATCGCCGACGGGGGCGAGCTGATCGTGCTGGCCCCCGGCGTGCGAACGTTTGGCGAAGACGCGACCATCGACCAACTCATCCGCAAGTACGGCTACCGCACGACCCCCGAAGTGCTGGCCGCCGTCGCTGAGAACGCCGATTTGCAGGAAAACCTGTCGGCCCCGGCGCACCTTATTCACGGGTCGTCGGAAGGCCGCTTTCGGATCACCTATTGCCCCGGCAAACTGTCGCGTCAGGAAGTCGAGGGCGTCGGCTACGAGTACGGCGATCTGGCGGAGTACACGGCGCGATTCGACCCGGCCAAGCTGGCCGACGGCCTGAACACCGACCAGCAGGGCCGCGAATTCTACTTCGTCCGCGACCCGGCCCTGGGGTTATGGCGCTGCCAGTAGCGGCTGGCCGAGCGTTTCGGCGAACTCCGAGGGGCTGCGCCGCAGCAATTCGGACGCCTCGGGGCCCATTGTGACGAATGCGGCGTCGGTGGCCGATTCGGCTGCGGTGTTGCGGAAGGACTCCACAGAGGTCTCAACGGACCAGTTCGCAGCGAGTTGCGACGCATCTGCACCTTGAATCGCCGCGAGCTGACGGCTGGCCGGCAGTTCCGTGGCGGCCGACGGCTGCGCCTCACCGGGCAACCAGTTCGAGTGGAGTGCAAGCTCGGTGCGCCAACTCGGCCGGCCCGCTTGATGAGTCGACGCCAGCGCCCTCGCCCTACCCGCGGAGCGGCTGGGGTGGTTCAGGGCGGATTGAAGCATCGCGTCACACGCTGCAATGTCGCGCGCCGTCGGCAAAACGACGATGCAGTCCCGCAGTGTGGCGTCGACATGCTCTTGGCGACAGTGCCCAGCGGCGACGGCCTCGACTCCCGCAGTTCCCACCGCCCCCTCTGCCGGGCCCGCTTGCTCTGCCCCGGCAAGCGAACTCCAGCAAAGGAGCAGCGAAAATGCGAGTGTTGCGACTGCCAACGGAAGCAAATCGGATGTGACGGGCAGCGTCGCAGCGATGGTGAGTTGGGGAACTTGGGCGCGGCTGGGCAGTGTCATGGGTCGAGGCGGCGGGGGAGGGCGTCAGCGAAGGTCCGGCACAGCGGCAAGCTTTATTGCGGAGGGGGCTGACGTGGCGGGGAAGGAATCGGTCGGAAGGACTGGCACCTAGGGCAAGTGCCGTGCCGTCTCGCATCCGATCACCGAGCAGCGTGCCGTTTCACGGCGTTTATGGTCCGCGGTCCCATGCTGGGGCAACAGTTGCTCGGCGAGCTGACGCAATATTGGGCCGCGACTGCCCACAGAATCGGCAACAGCGGCATCATCGTCCCCCGCGGGCGAACGGAACCCGCGGGTCGGCGGGACAATCCTCTCACCAGCGTCGGGATCGGGCGGGCGAGCGCCCTACGCTTCGGTAGCGCTCGCCACCGCTTCCCAACGGAACAACCACGGGGAGCGCCCAGGCGCCACGCCCCGTTGCCGAGAACCGCCGATGCACGTCGCCGCGGAGCCAATCGCCGCGTTGCCAACGCTTCCCTGGCTGCCGCAGCCGCTGCTAGCGCTGCGCGCCGGCGAATCGGGCCGCTACACCGAGTTCACGCCGTTGGGGTCCGGCGGCAAAGCCGAGGTGTTTCGGTGCCGCGACCCGCAGCTGGGGCGCGAGGTGGCGTACAAGGTGCTCCACCATCGGCTCGCCAACAACGAAGCGGAAGTGGCCGACCTGGTCCGCGAGGCGCGCATCATGGCCGGCTTGGCGCACCCCGGCGTCCCGACCGTGTTCGACATCGGGTTCGACTGCCACGGGCGGCCGTTTTTCACGCAGACGCTCATCACCGGTGCGACGCTGCGGTCCGTCGTCGATGGCCTACGCCACGGCGGCGCGACGGCAAGCGACGCCTGGCCGCTGGAGCGCATCGTGCGCGTGCTGCTCACAGCCGCCGACGCGATCAGTCACGCCCACGCACGCGGCGTGCTGCACTGCGACTTGAAACCGGACAACGTGATCGTGGGCCCCGACGACCGCGGGCACGTCATCGACTGGGGCATTGCGTGCGTGCCAGCCGAGTTGATTCAGCAGCGCGGTCTAATGGCCCCCGGCGCCCCGCCGCCGCGCCCCCCGCACCGCGGCTCGCCGCTGTACATGGCGCCCGAGCAAGCAGCCAACCTGTCGCTCGACCACCGGACCGACGTGTTCGGTCTGGGGGCCGTGCTGTACGAGTGTCTCACGCTGAGCCCGCCGGCAACGGGGCGCAATGTGGCCGACGTGCTCGGGCGAATTGAAACCACCTCGCCGCCAACCCCGCGACAACGATCGCCCCGCCGCGGCATCACGCCCGAACTCGACGAACTGACCATGCGAGCGCTGGCCCGCTTGCCGGCCGATCGATTCGGCTCGGCCATCGAGTTCCAACTCGCGCTCCGCGAGGCCCATCTCGACCTGCTGGTGAACTACGACCGCGATCCCCCGCCAAACGCCGACCCATTGGAATCGCCATGTGACGCGGCGGAACTCTCCGACTGGTGGGAGCTACAACTCACCGACCAGTGGCCAGGGGCGGATGCCGTGAAACTCATCGCCGGGAAATGAGCCGCCCGCGACCGTGGAGCAAGGCGATCAGGACCGCCGCGATCATGGCCAGAAGAATCGTCCCCGCCTCGGGGACTCCCGTCACCGGCGGAACGACGACGGCCATGCCGTATTGCCGCTGCCAGATGAGGAAGTCGTCGCCGGCGACGGCGCCATCGCCGTTCGCGTCGCCCTGCGCGTGGGCCGCCCCGGCGCCAAGACCGAAGCCGCTCTCCCACCGCGCCAAGTCGGCCCCGTCAACGTCGCCATCTTCGTCGAAGTCGCCAGCCAGCAGTTCCACGACGCGCAGCGTGACGCCCTTGGCGCCGTAGTGGACAAGCATCAGTTCACCGGGATCCATCGCAGGTAGCACAATCTCGTCGAACATTCCGAACCGTCCCCCCGCGGCCGACAGGATCGAAAACGCTTGCCCGATGGCCGGGTTGAATCCCGCCCACAGCGACACCGACAGTCGTCCGGCAAGTTGGGCCGTGCCATTCAGCACGATCCGGTCATAGTCGCTCAAGCTGGCGCCGCCGAGTTCGATCTCCAAATCTCCGGCCGTGCCCTGCTTGAAACTGAGTCCCTGCGCCTGGCCCGGCGAAGCGCCCAAGTTGAGCGTGCCATGGTTCTCGATTGCCACCTGCACGTTCGCTCCGTCGAGCAAGGTCAGCCGACTGTATTTGTCGTTGACCAACACGCCGCCGCCGGAGAAGGTGGCGCCGGAAACAATCTCGGCGGTCGTTCCCGTGAGGATCAGATTGGCGTCGAGCGTGACCAGCGCGTGGCTTTCAAAGCGAAACAACGCCGTATCGATGAACGACGACACGGCGCCGTAGATCAACAGTTCGCCGTCAAGGGAATTGTAGGTCGGCGAGCGGAACGTGCCATCGTTGAGCCATAACGTGCTCGTCGCGCCAAAGTGGAAGGGCGCCCCGTCGACGAACAATTCATTGCCAGCGAACGCCGCCCCGACGCCGCGGAACACGAAGGGCAGGGCGTTGACCAGATGCAGATCGCCCGAGAAGGCGTTGAGCCGTCCCGCGTTGGCGGCGCCGTCCCAATCCGAACCCACGTGAGCCAGCCGCAGGACGCCGCCATCGGCGCGGATCAAGCCGTCGTTGACCACCGCAGCCGCGACCTGACCATGCCCCGTGAGGAACGCATTGTCGTCGGCCAAGTCGAGGGAAAATCCTACTAACTCGCCGCCATCCAGTTCAATCCGCGCGCCTGCGCCTGCCTCCCAGGGGATATTCACCATGAGCGTGGCATCGTTCACCACGACGGATCCGTTGTACTGGGCGTCTGAATCATCGATTACCGCCACGTTCAGTTCCAGATCAGCGTTGAGGACCCACGAGCCCGCGTCAAAGTCGAAGGCGAGCGTGTTCGTGCCGGCATCGCCGATGCGGGTCGGTGCGTCGACGACGTTCGTGCGGCCGGGTTTCAGCGTTCCGTCGCCATGAAACCGCGCCCCCGCGGCGGAGAACGTCACCTCGCCGCCGGCGCCCAAATCGAGCGTCGCGTCGCCCTCCGCACTGAAGTCGGGCGTTCCCCCGCTAATTGTCATATGCAGGTCGCGGAACTGGCCGGAGCCGCCGGCAGAGGAGTTAATCACGGCAGAGCCGAACACCTCTAAGTTGCCGCCGAGCACGACGCCGCCGTGCTCGAAGAGGATTTGGCCGTCGTCGCCCAGTTGCCAGTCGTCGGCAATGGTCAGGTGATTGCCGCTTTCGATGATCATCCGGCCGTTGAACTCGCGATCGGAGAGCGGGGCCGTGATGGTGATGTCGCCTCCCCCGGCCCACCAGCGGCCAACTCCCACGTTGCCGTCCAGGTCGACCGTACCGTCGGCGCCGGTGATCTGCGTGTCATTTTGAATCAGAATCTCGCCGAGAGTCTCCGAACTGAGGATCACTCCGTTGTTGTTCAGATTGCGGCCAGCGTCGGTGCGGCCCAGGTCGATGCGCCCTGTGCCGAAGAGAAAGCCACTCGGGGCCAGATAGAGTTCGCCCTGGTCGATCTCCACGACGCCATCGACAAGCTGCAGCAGCGAGTCGTTGTCGATTCTCATTGAGTCGGCGTCGACCGAGTCCAAGAGCGTGGTCCGCGCCGGCTGCGACGGGTCGCGATCCTCGGCAGCCACCCAGGCGCCGCCCAGGGTCGACAACAACTCGAGCGGGCCGCCTTGAACTAACAACTCGTACTGGCCTGTGCTCACTTTGCATTCGTTGAACATCGTCAGCGAGCCCACGTTGACAAAGGCCGACAACGTCACTTCGTCGCCAGCCGCAACCAGGAGATCGCCGATCGTCACGTCGTCTCCCGCAGCGGGACGCGTGTCGTCCGTCCAGTTCGCGGGCGTCTGCCACGATTTGTCAGCGCCGCCGTCGTCCCAGCTGCGCGTCGTTGCAATCGTCCTCGTTGAGCAGCACGCCAGGCACGTGACGACAACGACGCCGAAGCAGCGCCTCGAGCGAGTTGAGAAACGCATGACACCCCCTCCCGCTCACGGTGCGACTGGCACACGCGCAAGCTCTTGAATCGTGGGCGGCGCCGCGGCGGCAACCAACAACGGCCGTCGTAGAAAGATGATCCGCGCGGACGCGAGCCGCGCGTCGACGGGCTTGAAAATGGGCGGCCCAAACCACCCGCTCAGACCGAGCAACGCCGCGAGGAGCCGCGATGCGATAAGAATGTCGCCAGATTGTGTACGCCGCTCGCGTCGACATGCCGCGGTCTCCTGACAGACGCAGCAAGGACGCCCGCCCGGCACGCGGGCGCTCGCAACTCCGCCCATAGTCTAACACGATCGGCGGGCAGCCGTCGCGCCGCTGCTGTTCATCCCTAAAAAAGGCATCGCGAAGAATGCTCGCAGCAGCCCGCCGCTGAACAACCACAACTGGGAAGGAGGCGAGTTCCAACGCCCCGCAGGTCGCCGCGCAGACCGTCGCAAAGCGGTCGCGGCCGCTTACGCGATGCCGAGCAACTCGTCCACCAACGCCGGCACGGTTTCGCTCGCCGGGCCGAGTCGCTGCTGGTCGAACCAACCAGCAGCCGCCGTGGCCTCGGTGTTCATTTCGATCGTGTGGCCGCGGC
>JAGQOU010000290.1 GCA_020427145.1 Planctomycetales bacterium
CGAGCCAGTGCTTGGCGGCCGTTGATGCTGGCACGGGCTCGGCGGAGCCTCGCACTCCGTTTTCTGAGACCACGCGTCGCGCGCATGCCCGGCGGCTCTGTCTTGACCCGCGGCAGCCGGGTTCGTACTCTCCCCGCCGCTTGCCAAGTGCGCACGCGCCGAAGGTGCGCCGCGACGGAGCCTGTATTGGAGCATGGATGCATGAACGCTCGCCACGCCACCTTGTCGACTCGCCGCGTCCTCGTGTGGAGCGGGCCGCTGATGCTGGCGGCCTGCGCCGCGGTGGGATGCATGGGACCGCTGCTGCGGCATCAAAGCCCCGACGCCTCCGGCGACGCCGCCGAGCAGGATGAAACGGGCGCCCAGCTCATCAGCAGCGTGGCGCACCCGCATGGGTTGGGCTATCTGAAAGTCGAATCGGTTGCGCTGGTCACCGGGTTGGCCGGCACGGGCGAGGACCCGGCCCCCTCGCCGCAGCGGGGCGAGATGGTCGCCGAACTCAATCGCCGCGAAATCCCCCAGCCCAACGCGCTGCTGGCGTCGCCCAACACGGCCCTGGTCGTGGTGCGCGGCCTATTGCGGCCGGGCATCCAAGAGGGCGACCGATTTGACGTGGAAGTTCGCACTCCTTCGCGCAGCGACACCAAGAGTCTGCGTAGCGGGTGGATGCTTGAAACGAGTCTCACCGAAACCGCCATCCTGGGCGACGCGCTGCGCAAGGGGCACGTCACGGCGCTGGCCAAGGGTCCCATCCTTGTCGATCCCTCGGCCGATGGCGACAGCCAAGGCGCCTACCTCACCCGCGGTCGCATCCTGGGCGGCGGCGTCGCCACCAAGTCGCGCAAATTGGGCCTGGTCCTTGATCACTCCCACCAGTCCGTTCGCATGAGCCAACTGGTCGGCAAAGCCGTCAACCAGCGGTTCTTCGCATATATCGAGGGCCAGCGCCGCGGCGTGGCGACTCCCAAGACCGACGAATTCATCGAACTGGACATTCACCCGCGCTACAAGGACAACGTCGGCCGCTACATGCGCGTGGTGCGGAACCTGGCCCTGCAGGAGTCGCCCAGCGGGCGGCTCAAGCGACTCGAATTGCTGCGTTCGCAACTGCTCGACCCGGTGACCGCCGCCATCGCCGCGATTCGCCTGGAGGGCATGGGCGACGAGGACGCCATCGCCGCGCTCAAGCTGGGCGCCAAGGACGACGACCCCGAGGTGCGGTTCTACTCGGCCGAGGCGCTAGCGTATCTCGACGTGACCGAAGGGGTCGAACCCCTGGCGACGGCGGCTCGCGAAGAGCCCGCTTTCCGCGTTCACGCCCTGGCGGCGTTGAGCACCATGCAGGATGGCGCCGCCAGCGAGGCGCTGGAATCGATGTTGAAACTCAAGAGCGCCGAAACGCGGTACGGCGCGTTCCGGGCGCTGTGGAAGATGTCGCCGGAGCATCCGACGATTCGCGGCGAGAATCTGGGCGGCAAATTCAGCTATCACATCGTCGACGTGCCGGGACCGCCCATGGTGCACGTGACCAGCAGTCATCGGCCGGAGGTCGTGCTGTTTGGCCGCGATCACCAGTTGAAGCTGCCGTTGGTGGTCGACGCCGGCGAACGGATTCTCGTCAATGGCCTCAGCGGCGCCCAAATCACCGTGAGCCGTTTCAGCCCGAACGAACCGACGCAACAGCGCACCGTTTCGACCAATCTCGACGAGGTGATTCGCGCGGTGGTGGAACTGGGCGGCGAATATCCCGATGTGGTGCAAATGCTGCAAGAGGCCAAGGCCACCGGCGCGCTGACCGGCCGGTTCGCCGTGAACGCCTTGCCCGAAGCGGGCCGCGAATTCGAAGACAAGGACTCCAGCGACGATCTTGCCGCGCAATAGCGTCGCACTCCCCGACCTGATGCGGGGCAAGGGCCGAGGAAGAGACCAACGCCGCCCTGCGGCCTCCGCGCGTCACGACCAACCACGCCCTGCCCCCGATGCTGCAAGCCCTCGAACTCAACGGCTTCAAGAGCTTCGCCGACCGGACTCGCTTCGAGTTTCCGGCGGGGATTACGGTGGTGGTCGGCCCCAACGGTTCGGGCAAGAGCAACGTCGTCGACGCGATTCGCTGGGTGCTCGGCTCGCAAAGCGCCAAGAGCCTGCGCGGCAACGAGATGACCGACGTCATTTTCGGCGGCGCCTCGGGCCGGCGACCGGGCGCTGCGGCCGAAGCGTCGCTGGTGTTCGACAACTCGGCGGGGTTGCTCGACGTCGACGCCCAACAAGTGCAGATCACCCGCCGCGTGCTTCGCAGCGGCGAAAGCGAATACCTCATCAACCGCCAATCGTGCCGGTTGCGCGACATCCGCGAGCTGCTGGCCGGCATCGGCGCCGGGATGGGCGTCTACAACATCATCGAGCAGGGCAAAGTGGACGCCATGCTGCAGGCGTCGCCGCGCGAGCGCCGTCTGATCTTCGAAGAGGCCGCGGGGATCAGTCGCTTTCGCCTGAAACGCGAAGAAGCCGACCGCCGCCTGGAACGCGTCCAGCAAAACCTGCTCCGACTGGCCGACATCGTTGAGGAGCTCGAATCGCGGCTGCGCAGCGTTCGCAATCAGGCGGGTCGGGCGCGCAAGTATTCGGAACTGGCCGATCGCCTGCAGAAGCTCCGCATTCACGCCGGTCGGCAAGATTGGCAGCGTCTCGCCCGGCGGATCGACGCGTTGCGGTCGGCCGCCGACATCGAGCAGACGCACGCCGCCGAGTTGGAACAGAAAGTAGCGCAGCGCGAGACCACCCTCGCCGCCGCCAACGCAGCCGCCGAGCAGTTGCAGAGCGAGTCGCAGCGGCTCGCCGACGACGAGGCCACGCTGCGCGAACGGCTCGCCCAATGCCAGGCCGCCGGCGCCGGGGCCCTGGCCCGTAGCGAAGAACTCGACGCCGAAGCCCGGCGACTCGGCGAGCAATTGGTCGCTCAGTCCCAACGCGCTGGCGACTCGCGTCATCACTCCGACCAATCGACGACCGAACTGGCCACGGCGGAGGCGGACTTCCAACGTCTGTCGGACAAGGTCGCCGCCGCCAGCAGCCAATTTGACGCCCTGCATGCCGAGTTGACGCAGCTACGACAGCGGGGCGTCGAAGCGCGGACGACGCTGGACGAGGCCCGCCGCGAGGCCGACACGCTGACCAACCGCCAGGAACTGGTCGCCGCCAAGCTGGCGTCCGCCACCGCCGCGGCCGCCCGCGCCGCCGAGGAAGCGGCTCCGCTTGTGCAGGAGCAGACGCGCCTGCTGGCAGAAGTTGCCGCGGCGTCGCAGCAGTTGGCGGCGGCCAGCGCCGCGCTGGCCGAAGCGCGCACCGACGCGGACCACGCCCAGACTCGACTCGACGCCGACCGCACCACGCTCGACGCCAAGCAGAAACGCCTGATTGAATTGCAGGGCCAACACTCCGGCGCCCGCGAGCGGATCGTCGTACTCGAGGAGTTGGAGCGGCGCCTCGACGGGCTCAACGCGGGCGCCAAGGAGGTGCTTCGCCGCGCCCGCGAAGAACCCGACGGACCGTTCGGCGGAGTGCGCGGCGTGGTGGCCGACCTGTTGCACGTGGACGCGGACATCGCCCCCCTGGTCGAAATCGCGCTGGGCGAGCGGGCCGACTACCTGGTCGTCGCCCACACCTCGGACCTCGCCGCCGCGTTGACCGAAGAGCGCGCCAACTGGGCCAGCCGCACCACGTTTCTGCGACTCGACGTGCCGCAGCCCGCCAGCGCCGTGGACCGCATCGATCTGAACGGCGAGCCCGGCGTCGTCGGCCGGGCTGACCAATACGTCGAAGCCGCCGGCGAACTGGAATCGCTGCCGCGGCGGTTGCTGGGCCGCTACTGGCTCGTGGAATCGCTGGAGACCGCGCTGTCCCTGTCGCTGGGCGTGGGCCGCGGGTTGAATTTCATCACCGTGGGCGGCGAGATGCTGACCGCCGACGGAGCCATGGTCGTGGGCCCGCGGCGAACCACGTCCGGTTTGCTCTCCCGGCGCAGCGAGTTGCGCGCGCTGCGCGAGCACGTCGACGATCTGGCCGCGGAACTCGAAGCAACGCAAATCGAATGCGAGCAACTCCAGCAGCGAATTGCCTCGGCCCAGCGCGACGAGCGCGCCCTGGCGACGCGACGCACGGAATTGACGCAGGCGCACCACGAAGCGCAGCTGCTCGCGTCCGGCGCTGAAGATCGGCTGGGGCAACTCAAGAGCCGCTTGGCCGCCATCACGGCGGAACACGACGAGGCGCAGCGAACAATTGCCGCCCAACGCGGCGAGACCGACCACGCCGCCGCTCGGCTTGCCGAGTTGCAGCAGCTGATCGAGTCGGAGGAGCAGGTCGCGACCGCCTCGGCAGCGCGCGAGGAGACGATCGCCCGGCGGCACGACCAACTGCAATCCGCGCTCACCGAAGATCGCATCGCCCTGGCGCGCAGCGAGCAGCGCCGCGACGGCCTGCGCCGCGAAGTCGACCAACTGGCCCGCGAGCGACAGGAAAAGGACCTTGCGCTGTCGTCGCTCACCGGGCAACTCGCGCAAAGCCGGCAGCAACGCGATACGCTCCGCCGCGAGGCGCTCGCCTGCACCGCCGAAGCCGCCGAACTCTACCGCCGTCGCGATGCGCTGGCGGTTTTGCGCGCGTCGGTCGACACCCAGCGGCAGCGACATCATGCCGAGCGGGTCGCGGTCACGCACGACGTCGACGCGCTGCGCAAGCGCTGTCTGGAGCATCAACGCCGCGTGCAGCAGTCCCAACTCGACCTGCAGCAGGGCGAGCATCAACGGACGACGCTGGTCGAGCGAATTCGCGAGGAGTACCAAATCGATTTGCCGGCCGTCGCCGCGGCGCCCGTCGACGAGGAGCTCGCCGAAACGCCGCGCGAGGCGATCGATCGCGAAATTGCCGAGTTGCGTCAACGAGTGCAGTCGACCGGCCCGGTCAACCTGGAAGCGGTGGCCGAGCTGGAACAATTGGAGACCCGGTACGAAGCCATCGCCGCGCAGCACAACGATCTGACGACCGCGCGCGACCGCCTGCAGAAGATTGTCGGGCAAATCAACACCGAGAGCCGCAAGCTGTTTGTCGAGGCGATCGAGGAAGTGCGCGGACACTTTCAGCAGATCTTCACCACGCTGTTTGGCGGCGGCGAGGCGACGATTGTGCTGGAAGACGACGACGGGGCCGACGTGCTGGAGTGCGGCGTCTCGATCGTCGCCCGCCCGCCGGGCAAACAGCCCCGCAGCATTTCATTGCTCTCCGGCGGCGAACGCACGCTCACGTGCGTGGCGCTGTTGCTGGCGATCTTCCGCAGCCGCCCGAGCCCGTTCTGCGTGCTTGACGAGGTGGACGCCGCGCTCGACGAAGCCAACATCGATCGCTACGTGACGGTGCTGAAAGATTTCATGCAATCGACGCAGTTCATCGTGGTCACGCACTCGAAGCGCACGATGATTTGCGGCGACACGCTCTATGGCGTCACGATGCAGGAGTCCGGCGTGTCGAAACGGGTGTCGGTGCGGTTTGAGGACGTCGGCGAGGACGGCCGCATTCGCGCCGCGGCCGTCAACAAGGCCGCGTGAGCGCGCCGCGCGATTACGCTTCCACCGGCTCGGTGTAGCCGAACTGCTGCATGTAGTCGCCGCACTCGCGCTCGATGCGTTCGGCCAGCGCTGGCGGCAATTCGTGGCGATTGGGCCGGTAGCTTTTCTTCGCTTCGAAGTACGCGGTTAGCTTGGGACGCAGTTGATCGAAGCCGCTCAGGCCGAATCGCTCGTACACGTCGCCGATGGCTCCCAGCGGATCGGCCACCAACGCGTCGTACCGCAGGTCGACGTATTGCTCCGGCGGAATCTGGGCGCGATCGCGCTGCTCCAACTCGTGCATCTTGGTGAACAGGGCGAACATCGAGTCTTCCAACTCGTCGAAATGCGGCGTTTGCAGACCCTGCATGTAATGCAGCCGCTGAAACGTGCGAATCATCGACGGGATCACCTCGCGGGGATCGCGAGTCAGGTGAACGTACTGCGCCTGGGGAAACAGCTCGTGGAACAAACCGAGCCGCGCCGTGTGCGTGGGGCTTTTCAGCACGACCCGCCGCGGGTCGGCGACCGCCAGTCGCTTGAGAAACCGCACGAACAGCCGCCGCCACCGTTGCTGATGCGAGGGCGACGAAACGGAGAAGTCGAGGTACTTTTCAAATTCGCGACAGTTGGGCCAACCCCATTGCACGTACGAGGAATCGAGCCCCAGATTGCAGATGGCGAACTCGTCCTCCTGCGGCAGGTCGATTCCCATCTCCATCGCGTCCATCGGGCGATGCGCCGGCAACGTCCACCTCAGCAGCGGGCGGGCCAACCAACCGGACGACAGAAAGTGGTGCGGCGCCATCACCTGCAGCGTGGTGGGGTAGCTGAACTGATCGTCGAGCACCATCAGTTCGTGCAACAGCGTGGTGCCGGTGCGCCAGTGGCCGACGATCATCAGCGGCGGCTGAATCTCCACCGCGTCCACCCGGCGACCGTTGACCATCTCCTCCCACAAACGCAACGCTGAGTTGACGACCGACGCCGCCGTGATCGACAGACACATCGGCAGCCGCGCCGGCGAGACGCGGAACCCGTTGCGCGCGAGCATCTTCACCCAGATGCTGACCGTCATCCCGTGCCACATCCGCGGCGCCGTGCCGTAGAAATTCAGGCCGTCGGTGGTGTATGGCTTGCTGTTCGGCATGCAGATGGGGGCGGATGGTTGCGGAATGGAGAATGGGGATTGGGGAATGCGGAGGCTAAATGGAGGCGCAACGTTTTCCCAAGGCAAGGGCAACCAGTCACCGATCACCGATCACCAGTCACCAGCCACCAGTCACCCCCCTCCCCGCCGTCTCACGCCTTGATCATACAGGATGCAAAACGAGCGAGATGCCGCAAGACGTGAAACGGCTTGAGCACCGCGGGACCGGCGACGTCGAATTTTAGCGAACGCCAGAAATCTCGGGAAAGCGGCGTCACTTCCCCGGCAATGAGGACCCGCTTCAATTCGGCCTCGGTAGTGCGAATCGTCAGGTTCGCCCCCGGCAGCAGCTGCGGAGCCACCTCGCCCACGCCCTGCCGGATGGTGAATGTGTAGCGGCGGTCGGAGTCGGTCAGATCGAACCCGATCGACAGGTTCACCCGTGCCGACCGCACAGGATTGACGCGGCTGGGAAAAACCGAGATCAGGGTGTCGATCGGCACGTGCGCGATCGTAGCGGCGCGCACTTTGGGCTTTTTCGGGGGGTGAAATTGTCCCCGCAGCTCCGCCGCATCGCTCAGCCGCCAGCTGTGCATCAGCGGGTTGGGCTCGGCGTCGGCCAAGCGCGTCTCGGTCTGCGCCAGCAACTCGGCCGCCTGTTTGTCGCGCGGGTCGAGCGCCAGCAGGTGGTCGCCCAGCCACTCGGCCCACGGCAAATCGCCCTGGTCGAGCGCCGCCTGCAGTGCTTCGAGCATGCCGACCCGCCCGCCCAAACGGGGCGCCAGGCGTTCTGCCAGATCGCGCCGCGGCAGCGGATCGAGGTGCGCCGCCTGCCCGTCGAACCATCCCAGGTAGCCATCGTAGATGCCCCGCACGGCTCCGCGAACCGTGCCATAGTGCTCAGCCAGAAACGGCTGCCGGGCAAGTCGCGGCGGCAGTTGAATCTCGGCGACGAGCTGCTCCGGCGCCTTGTGATCGTTGATTCCGCGCACAACGCTGTCGTGGACAAAGGCGATGGCGTCGCGATAGTCGGTCAACACTTGGGCGATGCGGTCGGCTCCGACGATCGGCTCGGTGTGCCCCAGAATCAGGCATTCCGGGGCCGGCGACAGCCGCCGCATGGCGTCCAGCGAGGCGATCCACCGCTCCACCGGCCGCGGCGCCACGCCGCGGATGGAATACAGGTTGGGAAACGCCCGATAAAAATTGTCCCCTGCATGCAGCAGCTTCAGTTCGGGAATCCAAACGAACAAATGATCGTGGGTCTCGCCCGGCGCGGCGTGCAGCTGCAGGTGCAGGTCGCCGTGGTCGAGGGCGGCGAAATCGTCGAACGTGTCGGTCGGATAGAGGATCGGCGCAGCGGCCTCGACGCCCAAATCGAGCCGCGGGCCAATGCCGTTGTGCGGCACAATGTCCGCGGGCAAACCCGCGCCAAACTGTTTCGCGGCCCGCCGCATATAGGCTGCCGGGAGCTTGTTCTGCAGGGCCAACTCCGCGGCAAAACCGGCTTGCGCCCAGATCGGCGTCTCCGACTGATGCCACGCGCTGGCTCCCCGAATGTGGTCCGGATGCGAGTGCGTGTAAATAATGGCATGGAGTCGATCGCTGCCGCTGCGATCCAGAAACTGCCGCTGAACCTCGGCGGCCGTCTCGGTGCTGGGGCCGCAATCGATGGCGACGTAACCGCCATTGGTCTCGATCAGCGTCACGTTGGCCAGATTGAAGTCCAGCGCGCAGTGGACCGGGCCGTGCTGGAACCAGCGCGGCGGTCCCGGCTGCGCCTCGGCGCGGACCGTTCGGGCGTCGCAAGCGTCGGCGGCGATGGTCATGGACTTGAGCTCCTCACGCGAACAGCGTCGGCGACGAGGCGCGCCATGTCAAGTTTTCCCTAATCATTGTCGAGCCGAGTCCTCCCGTGCGGGGCGCTAATGCAGGAGATTCCGCGGGCGAGGCGCGCGGCGAGAGGCCGTTCGTGGGGACGCGACGACGAGCGAGCGAGGAGGCCTCCGCCAGGTTCGGCCCGCCGCCCGAGGCCGACCCGGCGGACGACTCGGTGCTGTCCCCCCTAATCGCGCCAATCGCGCACGTCGGCTCCTGCGGCGCCGCGGGAACGTTCGGCGCGGCCCGCATAACCCGGCCAAACACCGCGATGGGTGAAAGTTTCTAAAGTCCGTCCCCCGTTCGATTCGACATAACAGTTCGGAGAGACTGCCTCAGCCGCCATGACTCCGCACTTGCGAAGTCGCCCACGGCAGCTGAAGCAAGGCAATCGCTCCAAGGGGGGAGCCTGCCAAGAAACGCACTCACGCCGGAGGGCGTGCGCCGCTGTCGGTCTGCACTTGTGCGGTCGGCTGCGACGCTGCTGTGCAAGCTCTCTCACGCGCAGAATAGTTTCGGGCGATTGGCCGAAGCTAGTTTGAGCATCGCCGAGACGGACAATTCACGCATTCGGACTGTGGCGAACAATCCGATTGGAGCGGCTGGACCCAAGGCTCTCCAATTTAACGACTTTCGCCAATCTCCGAGTGCTTGCATTGCCGAAAAAAGAGATATGCACGGAACGGATCAGATGGACCTGACCCTGCCCCCGAGCGAGTTACCAGAT
Source organism: Planctomycetales bacterium (assembly GCA_020427145.1). Taxonomy (GTDB): domain Bacteria; phylum Planctomycetota; class Planctomycetia; order Pirellulales; family Lacipirellulaceae. The sequence goes on from JAGQOU010000290.1 coordinate 9,356, forward strand.
CGGCCCTGACCCAGGCGCCTGCATCGTTGGCATCGACCCAGATGGCGGAAGGGATTCTCGACGCCTCGCCAACACGAAGCAGAGCCCGCGGGCCGCGTGGCTGCAGATTGGCAAGTCTGTAGTCTGACTGAGCGTTAACGCGAGAAAATTTTGGAGTACCCGTGATGAAGGTCTTTACAACTGGTCAGGTCGCCAAGATCTGTAAAGTGGNNCCCCGCGCACGGTCAGCAAATGGTTCGACTCTGGTCGGCTCAAGGGGTACCGCATTCCTGGTTCCCAGGATCGCCGGATCCCCCGCGAGTATTTGATCAAGTTCCTCAAAGAGCACGGCATGCCGCTGGGCGACCTTGAGGACGAGGCGATGGCCAAGGTGCTGATCGTGGCCCAAGATCAGGTTCTCATTGAGAATCTGAAGCGCGAACTACCCGGCGAGAAATCGTTCCGCACGTCGACCGCTGCCAGCGGTTTTGAAGCCGGCATCCAAGCCGAAAGCTTCCACCCCGACTGCATTATCGTCGATTTCTCGATCGGTCAGCTCGAGGCCCTGCAGATCTGCCAAAACCTGCGACGGTCCCCCGACTTTGCCGAGACGATCCTGATCGCCCTGCTGCCGGATGACGGCACCACCGCGAGCTTCGATCGTTCGAGCATCAACGAAACGTTCAAGAAGCCGTTCGACGCCGCTCTGTTGGCTGAGCGACTCCGCACTCTGATCGGAGCTCGCAAAGAGCTGGTCTGAGCGCCCCGCGGCTGGCCTCGCGACAGGAGGCCCACACGAGAGTCAATCCGCTCGACCGTCGGCGATCGCCCCCAACAGGCCGCCGACGGCCGACTAAGATCACAACCCGAGAGTGCGTCGCCGCTCGCTCGGATTGATATAGCAGGGGCGATCGAACGAGTCGATCGCAAGCGCGGCTGTCGCTTCCCGAGACAGTCGCGCCCCTCGCGTTAACGAAAAAGCCCCGCCGCGAACTTCGCGACGGGGCTTTTTTTGTGCACACGCGTTACAATGACTGCCGACGCCCCGACGCGCGCAGCCGGTTCACGCCGAGGCGAAGGCTCCTTGTCCCTCTCCTTTCCTTTTCGGCAAGCACTGCCGGCGCGACGCCTTTCGACCCCGACGACCAGCCACGCGTTTTCACCCGCCCCCCAGCCTGCAACACCCCAATCCCAATGCCAACTGACGAACCCGACCTCGAAACCGTGACCCACGTTCCCAACGACATGGACGCCGCGATCGTCGTCAACTTGCTCCAGGAGAACGGGATCCAGGCCGTGGCCGAAGGGGGGTTTACGGCCGGATTTCAAGCCGAAGCGCCGGGCGACGTCGCGATCCGCGTCAAACCAAGCGATCTCCAAGCGGCCCAAAAGATCCTCGCCGAGGCTCACGGCGACGAGCCCCCGACAGGTTAAGCCCTCTGCCGGCGGTGCGGTTGACATCGCAGGACGTAACCCAGGGGCCCTCGTACGGGACGAGGGGCCGAAGCCCTCGACGCGGGGCCTCACTTCCCTAGAATGGGCCGATTGGGCGAGCCGCCCCGAGCCCTGGCCTCGGGCCCCTTTACGACTCACCTTCTGAGCATGCCTCGGTGCCGACCTCGCTGACTCATTTCGACGAACATGGCGCCAGCCGCATGGTTGACGTGGGGCACAAGCCGCCCACCGCCCGGCGCGCCACGGCTGAGGGGTTCGTTCGCATGCGGCCGGCGACGCTGGCGGCGATTCTCGACCGCCAGCTGGCCAAGGGCGACGTGTTGGAGGTGGCTCGGCTGGCGGGCATCATGGCGGCCAAGCGCACCGGCGAGTTGATTCCCCTGTGTCACCCGTTGCCGCTCGACGCGGTGTCGCTTGAGCTCGCGCCGGCCGGCGACGACTTGCTCCGCATCACCGCCGAAGCGTCGATCGTCGCCCGCACTGGCGTCGAGATGGAGGCGCTCACGGCCGTGTCGATCGCCGCGTTGACCGTGTACGACATGTGCAAATCGCTGGACCGGGGCATGGTGATCGAGCAAGTCCGACTCCTCGCCAAGAGCGGCGGGGCGAGCGGCGACTTTTCAGCCGACTCGGGGGCAGGAGAACCGCAATGAGCCAAGCCCCTTCGCTCGACACCGGCGTTCAACAGCGACTCACGGCGCTCATGGCGCCTATCGCCGGCGACTTATTGATTGTCGACCGGCGCCTGCGCGCCGAATTGCAAAACGACGACCCGTTCGTCCACGAGCTCGCCCAGCACTCATTCCGCATGAGCGGCAAGCGGCTACGACCCGCGCTGCTGCTGTTGGCCGCCCGCGCGGTGGGCGACGTCAACGAGAGCCACCACACGCTGGCGGCCGTCGTCGAAATGATTCACACGGCCACGCTGGTGCATGACGACGTGCTCGACGAGGCCGAGGTGCGCCGCCACGTGGCCACGGTCAACGCCCGCTGGAGCAACCAGACCAGCGTGCTGCTGGGCGACTACCTGTTCACGCACGCGTTTTACCTGGCCAGTACGCTGGAAACGACCTTCGGTTGCCGTACGATCGGCCGGGCGACGAACATCGTCTGCGAAGGGGAGCTCCGCCAGACCGCCAGCAGCGGCGACTTCTGGCTCTCACGCGACGATTATTTCGCTATCGTCGAGGCGAAGACGGCCGAACTGTGCGCTTGCGCCTGCTTGCTGGGCGCCCACTACGCCGGAGCCGACGCCGCGCTCGCCGCCGAATTGGAGAGCTACGGCCGCGAACTCGGCGTCGCCTTCCAGATTGCCGACGACTTGCTCGACCTGGAAGGCGACGAACAGGCTGCCGGCAAGTCGCTGGGCACCGACCTGGTGAATCGCAAAATGACGCTGCCGCTGATCACGCTCCGCGACCGGCTCGACGACGCCCAGCGAGCCCGCCTGCACGGGCTGTTTGAGGAGCCGACGGCGGAGTCACAGGCCGCGCTGGTCGATTGGTTGCTCGCCAGCGGCGCCCTGCAGGAAGCCCGCAGCGAAGCAGCCTCCATCGCCGCGGGGGCCGTTGCCCGGCTCGACGCCCTGCCGGCATCGCCTTCAAAAATCGCCCTGGCGGCGCTCGGCCAATTCGTCGTCAAACGCGAAGCGTAGCACGACAACAGCGTGGCAGCCGGGACCGACAGGCTGTGGTGAAACCCAGTTCGCTCAGGCGTCGATCTCCGCCCCCGCCGCGGCAATCTGCGTCGCCAACGCCGCGGCATCCGGCTCGCCGGCGATTTCGACGAATCGGCACTCGCTCAGGCTGCGGAACCAGGTGCCCTGGCGCTTGGCGAATTGCCGCGTGCGGGTCTTGATCTTCGTGACCATCGTCTCGTAATCCCACTCGCCGGCCAGGTGAGTGATGACTTCGCGATAGCCGACCGCCTGGCTTGCGGTGCGGCCCAGTTGACGGCCGTCGGCTGTCAGGCGCCGTACTTCATCGACTAACCCGCGCTCGAGCATCTCGTCGACGCGGGCGTTGATCCGGCCGTATTGTTCGTCGCGATCGCGGAGCAGCACGAACACGCGGCGCCGCTCGGCGAGGGCGCCGTCGTCGAACTCCATCTGTTGGTGGCTGATTGGCCGCCCGGTTGCCCGGTACACCTCCAGCGCGCGGATGAGTCGCCGCGTGTCGTTGGGATGGATCGTCGAGGCGGCCACGGGATCGACTTCCTGCAAATGGCGATGCAGCGCCGGCGCTCCCACGCGCGCGACCTCCTCTTCGACCTCGCGGCGCAACTCCCAATTCGCCGGCGGCCCCTCGAACATCCCTCGGAGCAGCGCCTTGAGATACAGCGGCGTCCCTCCCACGAACAGCGGCTGCTTGCCGGCCGCGCGGATCGCCGCCACCGTGTCGCGCGCCATGTCGAGGTACTGGGCGACGCTGAACTCCTTCTGGGGATCGACGACGTCGATCAGGTGGTGCGGCACGATGGCCTGCTGAGCGGCCGTCGGCTTCGCGGTGCCGATATCCATGCCCCGATAGAGCGCCATCGAGTCGAGCGACACGATCTCGGCCCCCAGCCGCTGCGCCAATTCCAGGGCAATCCGCGTCTTGCCCGTGGCGGTGGCCCCGGTCAGGAACCAGCAATCGGTGAATTGAGGGGCCTCGTCAGTCACGACATCGTTCAATAAAGGTTCTAATGGCGAGCGGGGGGCGTGAGCCC
>JAGQOU010000291.1 GCA_020427145.1 Planctomycetales bacterium
CCGACGGAACGCTCGTCGCCGAGAACCGCTCGTCGAATGCGGTCGTCGACATGCAACTTGCCGGCGGACAGATCGTCCCTGGGACGTGGCAGCAACTCGGACTGGTGCGTCGCGGCGCAGAACTGGAGCTCTACCTCGACGGGATCCTGCTCGGTTCCGATCCGTCGGTCGCGCTGACGTCGTTTGACGATCCAGGCAACTCGGTGATCGTGCTGGGCGCGGCGAAGTGGCTGCGCCTGCCCAACATGCGGGCCCGCGTCTTTGACGGCCTGCTCGATCAGGTTGAGGTCTATGACGACGCCTTGTCGCCGGCCGCGATCCGCGCCCGTTATCTGGCGTTCGCCGGTCCCGTCGTGCCGGAACCGGCGGCGCTGTCGTTGGCCGTGGGGCTGGCCTGGGCCGGCTGCTGTGTGCGACGCCGGTTCTGAGTGATCGCTCCTTTGCGTGGTGAGCGACCCGTCGATCGTCGCGGCGCGGAACGGGTCGCCCGTGCTGCCGGCAGGCCGGCGCGCGGGCGGCCCGACGGTCGAGGAGCTTGGCTTGGCCGGTAGTTTTCTTTAGCTATTGCGATTTCTCTGGCGATTGCCGCTGGCGAGTCGTGTTGAGAAGGACCACTTCCGCGATCGTGGCGCCTGCGGGACGCTGCACGATGGCCGTGCCATTCACGGCCCGCGATTCGCGTGAGACGCCCTTCGACGAGCCACGATCGCTGGCCGCATGTGGGAAGCAAGCAATGGACGGCAGGAGCCCTCGAATCGACCGTCGCTCGCCGCCTCGCGCATCGGCTGGCGTACGATTTTGATGTTGACATCAAAATGTCTTCGCCGGAGGTCACGCGCTTGCGGCGCCCGTCCGACGGTTAACCGTCAACATGCCCGCCCCGAACCAATTGATTGGCTCCCCGCCCGGGGGCGGAGCCGTTGACTTGATTGAGCGCAGATCCAGCTCGTTGCTCTGCGGCGCTCAATGCCACGGTGGCAGTCCATCCTTGGTCGTTTGCTGAGGGTCGAGTCAGGTCGTAACGAAGACCATGCTCTGGGAGCGAAACTTTGGCTGATGCACGCGGACGGCCCCAAGATCCCGTGTCGTCGACCATGCCGTGGCGACCAGCGCGTTGGCAATAGCGATTCGCCCCAGGGTTGACCGTGCAACTTGGTTGCCACTACCTCTTGCTCTTGGCGGGCCTGTCGGCCTTCGCAGCAAGTTTCCGCTGGCGAGGCGACGAGGTCAGGCGATCGGTGCGGCGGTCGGCGCGGGCCGGAATGCCGTTGATCACGGCGCCGATTAGACGGACGCCCAAACTGTGGAGCGTCTCGGCGGCCTTGTGAACCTGACGGAGCTCGCTGTGGTCGCGGCGCACGGCGAGGATGGCGGCGTCGACATGCTGGCCGAGCGATAGGCTGTCCGCGACCTGCAGCACGGGCGGCCCGTTGATGATGATGAAGTCGAAGTCCGACCGGAGCTGCTCGATGATTGGAGCCAACTGGTCGGTCGCCAGACTTTGCACGGCCGCCGCGTCGCCGACGCCGGCGGCGAGCAGCCACAGGCCCTCGCTCCGAGTCGGCCGAACGGCGTCGGACACATCAAGTTCAGTCCGCAGGACCTCGCTGAAGCCCTCTTCCAGCGGCACGCCGAACAGGACATGCAGAGCTGGCGCCCGGAGGTCGCCGTCGACGAGCAGTGTGCGACGTCCAGCACGGGCCAAACTCATGGCCAGATTGGCGGCGACGGTGGTCGCGCCTTCCATGGATCCAGGGCTGGCAACCAGCACCGCCTGTCGGCGGGCCTGCGCCGCAGGATGCATCATCGCCGCGCGCACGCCGTCAATCGCGTCGTTGAATGGGGCGCTATTGCGAGCCGAAACCGGCGGCAATGAACCCAAGACGCGGATCCCCAAGCACTCGTCGAGGTCCGACTCGCCGTTGACGTACGCCCGCCGCATGTCCCAGGCGATCGCGGCGTAGGCCGTCAGCCCCGTCGGGATAATCGCAAACGCCATGAAGAGCAGCGCTTCCAGGTCGCTGCGCAGTTTGCGGTCGTCGACGTCGATCACGCTGTTCAGCACGATGGGAGGGGCCAGCGACCGAATGGCGTCGAGTTCGGCCAGTCGCTCGCGGAGCGTGGCGTGCAACGCCTGCAGTTCTCGCAACCGCGACAGTCGCTGGAGTCGATCCTCCTCGCGCCGCGGCGCGGTCGCACCCGACTGGGCAAGTTCGTCTTGACTGGCAATGATCTCCGCCGTGACGACGTCAAGGCGTTCCCGCAAGCGTCCCATCTGGGTCTCCAGCACGCGCGTTCTGCGTTCCGCCAAGCCGCCCTCCACTGCTTCCATGAGGAGCGGCGCGACCGTTTCGAGCCGACCTTTGTCGTCGTCCGTAATCGTTACGGAGACGAGCGCACCGCCCTGAGCGGTGTCGATGACGATGTGCTTCATGATCCACTGTGCGAGCCCCCCCGCATTCTCGCCCACGGCGCTGGCGATCTCTGCCAGCAAATCGCCGTCGTTCGTCTGACCGGCGCGGACTGCGCCGGCCAACTCGCTGGCACTGCGGAGGGTTTGCCGAGGAAGAGTCAAGCCGGTCGTGGAAACATTCGCCCAGGGTCCATCGGCAATCTCGCCGCGGGCGACGTAGGTCGGGCCGCGCAAGGCGTTCCAATCCGGCAAGGCGAGGGTCGACAGAACGCAGATCAGCCACGTTGCCGCGAGGCAGAGCGACCGCCAGCGACGACGCGCAGCGTGTCGAATCGCGCTGAACGAGGCGTGTTGCCCGATCGCGTGAGACTCGTCGGCGCTCGCCCCCGTCGGGTGCATCAGCGGCGAGCCCGACGGGAACGCCTCGAATTGCTCGGGACTTGGCGACACGGCGAGGATATCTCCGGAACGGGAAGGCGCCCGCGAGGAAGCTGCAGGACTCCCGCCGGCCGGGGGCGCCGCTGGAGATTCCCTCGCGGACGGCGCCGAGGCGTCAAGCTCCACGCCTGGCATGCCGCCGGCCGCGAGGATCGCGTGCAGCGCGTCGGCCTGAGCGGGCGAGACGCGAACGTTCAAACGGGCGGCTTGTCGATCTGTGTCACTGAACATATTCGATTTCCACGTCGGTAAAGCCGTGACTTCGCATCACATCCGCAAGATCGCCAAAGCGATCCGGGTCGACCAACAATCGCACCGTCTGCCGGCGACGGAGGCGGGCGATCCGGGCGTGAAACTCCGGGAGCTGCAAGCGGCGATCTTGGTTGCGGTCGGCGGCTTTCACGAGAGCCTCCCGCAACGCTTCGCTGCGCGGATCGTCGAACGGCAGCGTCTCGCCCGGCTTGCTGACGTTCGCGATGATGTTGCCGGTCGCCAGCCGCGAGCCGCTGACGGCGACCTTCATCAGCGTGATCGCCAGGGCGAAGACGTCGCCCCCGTAGTCGCCCGTCCCTTCGGGAGCGATGTAGCCATCGGTTCCGATCGCCGTCGACGTGGCGGCCGTCCGCTCCTGCAGGAGTCCAAAATCTCCCAAGCACCACTTCCCTTGCCAGCAGACGACGTTTTCCGGCTTGATGTCACAGTGGACCAGTTCCTTGCGATGGAGTTGCCCCAGCCCCACCAGCAGCTCGTCGGCGATGCGAATCACCTCGTCGATCGTCGCCCGCTTCTTTTCGGCCAAGTGCGCTGCGAGCGTCCGCGGTCGATAGTCGGTCGGAAAGCCGTTGGTCAGCGGACCGCGGAGTTCATCAGCCAACGGCATGGTGTAGTAGTCGAGTTGCCCCTGATACGCGCCGTAATGGAGGATTGGCAACAACCCCAGGTCGCTGGCCCCGCGGACCTTGTAGAGTTCCTCGCAATAGCGCGTCACGGCCCGTCGCTCGGCCTCCGCGGCGCGGCGCTTGACCAGTTTCAGCGCCACGTGCGAGCCGTGGTTGGCGGCCACGTACACCTGACCGTTCGCGCCGCCACCGATGGGGGGTTCGTAGATTTGGTACGAATCCACGCGTTTTTCCGTCGGCGCCGGAAACGATGAGGAGGCGTGAGTCATACGGCGGCGCGATTGTCAGCAAGCCAGTCGAGTCAGCAACCCAGTCGAAGAGGACGGCGGGCCGGCTTGGGTCCTTTGCCGGGGCGCGTCGGTGCTTGGTTGATCGTCACTATAGGGCCCGCCCCACGGCCTCGCAAACCGATTCTCGCCCCGTCGCCGGACTGGCGTCTTCCCTTCCCCAAGTCGTGGTTCGCAGGAGTGCTCCTGAAAGGACGCCGCGAATCGTCGTCTCGACAGCCGACCTGTTTGCACATGGGGACTCGCGGAGCGACGCGCTGATCAGACAGACGCCCGCACCGTGACGCGCAGCACCTCGCTGGGGGTGGTCATCCCCGCGGCGATCTTCTGCAGCCCATCGTCGCGCAGCAGCCGCATCCCCGCGCCGACCGCCTCGTCGCGGATCGCCGTGGCGTTGGCCCGCGTCTGGACTTGTTGGCGGATCGCTTCGTCGACCTTCAGCAATTCATACACGCCCACACGGCCGCGATAGCCGCTCTTGCGGCAGGCGTCGCAGCCGTCGCCGCTGATCACGGTGGCGGGTCGCGACTCGGCGGGGGCCTCTGCGAGCAGGGTCGCTTCGTCGGCGGTCGGGTCGCGCGGGGCGCCGCACTCGGCGCAGACCCGCCGCACGAGCCGCTGGGCCATCACCCCCAGCAGCGAACTGCTCAAGAGATAGGGTTCGATTCCCAGGTCGAGCATCCGGGTGACGGCGCTGGCCGCGTCGTTGGTGTGCAAGGTCGAGAACACCAGGTGCCCGGTGAGCGACGACTGGATCGCCATCACGGCCGTCTCATGGTCGCGAATCTCGCCGACCATGATGA
>JAGQOU010000292.1 GCA_020427145.1 Planctomycetales bacterium
TGGGCGGGGTGCGGTTGATTTCGTCGGCCAGCAGGATGTTGGTGAACACCGGCCCCTCGACGAACCGGAAGCTGCGGCGGCCGTGTTCGTCTTCGTCCAACACGTTGGTGCCGGTGATGTCCGAGGGCATCAGGTCGGGGGTGAACTGAATCCGCTTGAACCCGAGATCGAGAATCTGCGCCAGCGTGCTCACCATCAGCGTCTTGGCCAGCCCCGGGACGCCCTCCAGCAAACAGTGGCCGCGGGTGAAGATGGCGGCGAAGATTTGCTGGATCACTTCGTCCTGTCCAATGATGATCTTCTGCAACTCCTGCTGCATAACCCCGCGGGTCTGGCGGAATTCTTGCAGAATGTCCCCCAGGGAGCGCTGCGTTGATGTGGACAAGACGAAGCCTCGTGCAATGATGGGAATTGGGGCAAACGGGGCAAAGACGGGCGGTCGCGCCCCCGGCGTGGCCGCAAGACGCCGCAAACTGCCGCGAATAGAGGATTCTATAACCGCATCAGAAGGCGGACAATGCAGCGGACGACAGGCGCCGCGAATCGGCGCTCCATGGATTGGGAACCGTGGCAGGACGCGGATCGACGGAGAGGGGCAAGATAGCGTGACAAAGGGGAATTGTCCGCGATCTGCGATCATCTGCGTCTCTCTGCGAGTTGCTTCTCCCACCCGCTCTTGTCAACCAGCACGCCCTAGGAGCTCAATCATGCGATTGCCACACCGCATTCTCGGCTGGTTCGCGACACTGTTGGCACTGGTTTTGTCGACCACGTGGGCCGGCATCGCCCAGGCCCAGCGGGGCGAGCGGGTGCAGTTGTCGGCCGAAGCGGTGCGAACTTCGATCGAGCAAGCCAAGGAGTACTTGCTCAAGGAGCAGTCGCCCAAGGGCACATGGGACGAGTTGGGGCAGTATCCGGGGGGCGTCACCGCGCTGGTCACTCTCGCGCTGCTCAATGCGGGCGTGCCGGCCAGCGATCCTCATATTCAGAAAGCACTCGATTTCCTGCGACCGCTGCAGCCGACCAAGACCTACGTGGTGTCGCTGCAAACGATGGTGCTTGCCGAAGCCGAGCCGCGGCGCGACCAGGCGCTGATCCAGCGCAACGTTCGCTGGCTGGAATCGATTCAAATCAAGGATGGCGATCGCGCCGGGTCGTGGTCCTATCCGCAAGGCATGGGGGGCGACAACAGCAATTCGCAGTTCGCCGTGCTCGCGCTGTACGCGGCCGAACATGCCGGCGCGCAGGTGCAGAAGGAAACGTGGGAGTTGGCCGAAGCCTACTGGCGCAAATGCCAACGACCCGACGGCGCCTGGGGCTACCAGCCCGATTGGGTTGGCATCGGCAGTATGACCTGCGCCGGCGTCGGCGCCATGATCATCTGCACGGGACAGCAGGGCGACGGGAGCGCCAAGGTCGACGACCAACGGGTCGAATGCTGCCTGCCGGCGAAGGACGACGACTGGCTCAAGAATGCCGAGCGGTGGATGGGACGCAACTTTTCTGTCGCGAAGAACCCGGGGAGCCGGGCGTGGCACTACTACTATCTTTACGGCTTGGAGCGGTTCGGGCGGCTGACGGCCAGGCGCTTCATCGGCGAACACGACTGGTACCGCGAGGGCGCTGAGTTTCTGCTCAGCCAGCAGGACCCGTTCAGCCACCACTGGACCGGCAGCCCGCACGCCGAGGACAACCCGCACATCGCCACGTCGCTCGCGCTGCTGTTTTTGAGCAAGGGGCGCTGGCCGGTGCTCATGGGCAAGCTGGAGTACGGCAGCGACCACGACTGGGACAACCACCCCGGCGCCGTGGGCAACCTGACCTCGTTTACCGAAAAGCAGTGGAACCTGAAACTCACGTGGCAGGTGATCAACGGCCAGCAGGCGCAGGTCGAAGACCTGCTGCAGACGCCGGTGCTGTTTGTCAGCGGCAGCAAAGCCCCCGAACTGGGCCCGCTGGCCACGAAGACCCGCGACTACTTGGACCGCGGCGGGTTTCTGTTTGCCGAGGCGTGCTGCGCCGGGGGCGGCGCGTTCGACGCGGGCTTTCGGAAGTTCATGGAGCAAGTCTTCCCCGAACCGGAGTACCGGCTCCGCCGGGCCGGTCCCGAGCACCCCATTTGGCGAATCGAAAAACTGGTGCGCCCCGAGTCGCCGTACGTCGGCCGGCTGTGGACCGTGGAGTACGGCTGCCGCACGTGCGCCGTGTTCAGCGAAGTCGATCTGTCGTGTTACTGGGAGCTGGACGGACGCCGGCAGCGCGAACTGTTTCCCGATGGCGTCGAGCAGCGCATTGACGACGCGATGGCGATCGGCATCAACGTGCTGGCCTACGCCACCAACCGCGAGCCGAAAGGCAAGGAAGAGTCGTTTGCCCTGCCCGAGCTGGCGAACGCCGAGGTGCTCGGCGGCCGCGGCGTGATCCGCATTGCCAAACTGATGCACGGCGGCGGCTGCAACGACGCCCCCGGCGCGCTGGCCAACCTGCTGCGGGCCGCCGGCCAGGGCGATCTGAAGCTGAGCGTCAGCGGCGAAGAATTCGAACTGCTGCCCAGCGACCCGGCGCTGATGCGATTCCACATGGCGTTCATGCACGGACGGCAAGATTTCCACTTCACGCCGCAAGAACGCAAGGCGCTGGCCGAGTATCTGAACAACGGCGGCACGCTGCTGGCCGACGCGATCTGCGCGAGCAAGGAATTCGCCGCCGCGTTTCGCCGCGAGATGGGCCAAGTGCTGCCGGAGCAGAAGCTGCACCGCGTGCCCACCAGCCATCCGCTGTTCAGCACCGCGGCGGGCGGGTACGACATTCACCGCGTCGGTCTCCGCGAACCCGCGGTCGCCGTGCCGGGACAACCGATTCGCAGCCGCGTCGATCAGGTGGATCCGGAGATTGAAGGAATCGAGATCGACGGCCGGCTGGCGGTGATCTTCTCGCCCTACGACATCAGCTGCGCGCTGGAACAGCACGAAGCGCTGGGTTGCCGCGGCTACACGCGCGAAGACGCGGCGCGGATCGGACTCAATGCGATCTTGTATTCGCTGAGCCCCGACGCGGGGGAGCCGGTGGCGGCGCGGTAGGCGCGCGGCAAGCAGATCTGCGGAAGCGCGGGCGTGGGGTGCAAACTGCGGTCAAACTCCCGCAGACGACTTGTTGACGGAATGCGGACTGGCAAGGATTGTTTGCACTCGGCCTTGTCTTGTCTCAATCGCGTCTCCGCGGTCCGTCCCCGGCGTGGATGTCGCTCCACTGCTGAGTTCCTCGTCGCGACTCCATACGCCGTGCCACTCAAGCGCCCGATCATTGCCCGACCCGCGCGCGGCTTCACACTCGTGGAGCTGCTGGTGGTGGTGGCTATCATCGGCGTGCTGGTGGCGCTCTTGCTGCCGGCCGTGCAAGCGGCCCGCGAAGCGGCGCGGCGAACGCAGTGTACAAACAACTTGCATCAGATCGCCGTCGCCGTGCTTAATTACGAGCAGATCCATGGGCGCCTGCCGCCCGGCAGCACTTCGGAATCGACCGGCATCAACGGCCCTTACTACAGCACCTGGACCGTCGACCTGCTGCCCGGTTTGGAGCAGCCCGGCTTGTTCGCGTTGTGGGACGACAGCCGCGATTTCGCGCGACCAGAGAATCGCCAATTGCGCGAAGCGTTCGTGCCAACCTATCTGTGTCCCAGCGATCAAGACATCGAACAACTCGGCCAGCCCGAGTCGGGCCCGGGCAGCACTGGCGGGGCGATGTGGGCGCCGGGATCGTACCGCGCCATGTCGGGGCATTCGCTCGGCGAGGACGGCGATCACTACTTCGATAATCCCGAGTTCGCCAAGACTTGGCATGAAAAGAAAATGCCCTCCGAAATGCGGGGGCCAATGCATACGGTGGCCCGCCATCCGGGCACGCACCGCAGATTCCAGCCGGTGACGCTCGCCGAGATCGCCGACGGGACGTCGCAAACGCTGCTGGTCGGCGAAGCCATGACCATGCGGTTCGTGCAGCGGCGGACGTTTTGGGCGTACGCCTACACGTCGTACAATCAATCGAGCGCGTTTTTCGAGAGCCGCACGCTGCTGCCGGACTACTTGGCGTGCGTCTCCGCAGGGGGCGGCGGCATTCACACCTGCAAGCGCGGCTGGGGCGGCTTCCACGCGGGCGACATCCTGCTGTTCGCCCGTTGCGACGGCTCGGTTCGCCCGGTTAGTCAATACATAGACATGCAAGTCTTTGTTGCCGGCGGCACGATCCAAGGCGCGGAGAACGTCTATGATTTTTGACGCGGCCAGTGACGCTGTTGTGGAACCACCGTCGACGCAGACTGCGCGGAAACATAGCGAAAGGTCCGATCAGATCGTAAAACCTTCACCATTCGTTTCCATTCTGATTGCCGCGGTGGTCTGCGGTTGCGGGCCCAAGGCGCCATATGACTTGGCGCCGGTGAGCGGCGTGGTGACGCTCGACGGCGAGCCGTTGGCGGGCGGGGTGGTCAGCTTTCAACCCCGCGCCGACGGCGACGTGGCGCCCGGGCCCGGTTCCACGGGCCGGTGCGACAAGTCAGGGCAGTTCACGTTGCAAACGATCAAAGGTGAACCCGGCGCCGTCGTCGGCGCGCATCACGTGCGAATCTACTCACACAGCTCCGATCAGCCCGTCGCCAGTGACGACGACCGCGCCGGCGCTCCCCGCGAACGCGTCCCGGCGCGCTACAATTATCAAAGCGACCTGACGGCCGACGTGCCCGCAGCGGGCATCGAGCAATTGCAGTACGATCTGAAAACCGAGGCGAGCGGCGACGAAAGCTGACGGCCGCGGACGGCGCGTCACGGCTGCTTGGCCGCGGCGACCGGCCGGTCGTTGCCGGCCGGGCCGATGGGTCCCTGCCGGGTGGGCGCCAATAGTTCCGTCTCCAATCCTCGATCGCCCTGCTGGGCCATCCAGGCGTCCAATTGCGCCGCGAGCGCGGCCTTCACCTTGGCCAATTGCGGATCGTCGGCCAGATTGTGCTCTTCGAGTTCGTCCGTCGACAGGTCGTACAGTTCTTCAGCGGGGCGGTGGAACAGCCACTCAATCCGAGCCGCCAACTGTGGGTCGCTCGCCGCGTCCTTCTGCCACGACTGCAGCGTATTGCTGCGGTGAATGCCGCCAATCTGGTAGGTGTTCTCGGGGGCCAGATTCCGTACGTATTTGTAGCGCTGATCGCGCACCGCGCGAATCGGATAGGGATCCTTGTAACCATGTACGCCGACAGTCGTCTGTTGCGCGAACACTGCGTCGCGCACATGGTCGGTCTCGCCCGCCAGCACGTCGAGAAAGCTGCGTCCGTCGAATCCCCAGGCGCCGTTGGCATCGGGGCACCCAGTATTCACCGTCTCCGGATCAATGCCTGCTGCGGCGAGTAGCGTGGCCGGCACGTCGACGTATTGCAGCAGCGCACTGCTCGTCGAGCCCGGCGCCACATGCCCCGGCCACCGCACGACGGTTGCCGCGCGGATGCCGTTGTCATAGACGCTCCACTTGCCGCCGTAGGGGAAGCTGCTGCCTTGCTCGCTGACGAAGATGACCAGCGTGTCGTCTGCCTGCCCCGTCGTTTCGAGCAGATCGAGCAGCTGCCCCGCTTGCCAATCGAGCTTGGCAACCTCCCCATAATAGTTGGCCAACTGGCGGCGCGTCCGGGCGTTGTCGTGCAAATACGGCGGAATCGTGAGCTTGTTTGGATCGGGACGCATGCGCGCTCCGCGCTGCCACGGGCTGTGGGGATCGTTCGACGCATACACCAACAGCCAGGGTTGCTCGGCGTCGCGCGCGACGAATTCACGCGTGGCGGCGAAGTCGTCAACCCCTCCGGGGCCGCCAACGTGTTGGTAGGGGTAGCTCGCGGGCGGCCCGACATGTTCCTTGCCTTGCAAGCCGACGCGGTAGCCGTGCTCTTTAAGATGCGTGAAGACGCTCTTCGTGCCGGAGTACACACGCGTGTGGTTCGGATAGGCGCCGCTGCGAATGGGAAACAGCCCCGTATACAGCGCGTTGCGCGAGGGCGAGCAGGTGGTGGCCGGCGTGTACATGCCGGTGAGCTGCATCCCCTGAGCCGCCAGCTGGTCAAGTCGCGGGGTCCGCACGTCTTTGTTGCCCGTGAAGCCCAGATCGCGCCAGCAGAGGTCGTCGGCGATGATCACCAGGAAATTGGGCCGCTGAGATTCGCCTCGGCACGGCAAAGGTGCTGATGCAAACCACGCCGCCGCGAGGACGACAAATACAGATCGCAGTGTGGCGTTCAATCGTTGTGCTCCGAGAATTAGAGGTTGCCTGACAACCGAACTCCATTCTCACTTGCGAAATGCTTCGTGCGAACCCGGCCGGCCCGAAAAGTCGGAAATTGGCACGCCTTGACGGCCCGACAGGCGCTACATTGACGATTGAGATTCTCGCGTCGTGCTCGTCGTGCCGCGGTCGTTGCGGTCTCCGAAATGGGCGGCTCAGAAGTGACTTTTGCTCCCATCGTTTGCGCATGCTGCGGCCCTACGTTTCTGCGTGCAAAACGCGTATACTGACAGTTTCCGGAACGAATCACGACGACGCTCCCCCCGACGAGGCGCCGGCCTTGGCACTGCAAATTATTCACTACCCACATCCCACGCTCCGCCACGTGTCGCGGCCGCTGACGCGCGTCGACGCCGAGTTGCGTCGCATGGTCGCCGAGATGTTCGACCTGATGTACGAGCACGAAGGCGTAGGGCTGGCGGCCAATCAGGTCGACCTGCCCTACCGGCTGTTCGTGGCCAACCCGACGGGAAACCCCGACGAGAAGGACGCCGAAGCCGCGTTCATCAACCCGGTCCTCTCGGGCGGCAAGGGGCAGGTCGAAGGCGAAGAGGGCTGCCTGAGCATCCCCGGCGTCAACGGCATGGTGGTGCGCAACGCGCGGATCAACATCGAAGCCTACAGCCTGGCGGGCGAGGAAATCTCCGGCGAGGTCGAGGGGCTGATGGCCCGCATCGTACAGCACGAGGTCGACCACCTCGACGGCCGGCTGTTTATCGATCGGCTCACCCCGACGCAGCTGGCGGAGATCCGCGACGACCTGGAGGAGTTTGAGATCGACTTCGACAGCCGCCGCAACACGGGCGAGATGCCAAGCGACGAAGCGATCGCCGCGCGGCTGGCGGAGTTGTCGCGATTGCGAACGTAGGATCGCCCCTCGGCGATCCCGCTGGCGGTCGGGGCCACGCGATCTGCCTTCGTCGCGGCATGGGGCGACTTGCACGAATGGACGCTTTATCGGGTCGCGTGGCTGCGACCGCCAACGCGCACGCAAACCATCGAAATCGAAGACCAACGGCGGCGTCATGCGCATCATTGCCCTGGGAACCGGCCCGTTTGCCGTACCGACGTTGCGGCGGTTGGCGGCTGACGGGCACGAGGTGTTGCTGGTCGTGACTCGACCGCCGCGGGGACGACGCGCCCCGCCAGCGCCCATGCAGGTCGCGGCCGACGAGCTTCAGCTCCCGCTGTGGCAGCCCGAGACGGTCAACGAACCGGCTGCAGTCGAGCGGCTGGCCAGTCTGGCCGCCGATCTGCTGGTCGTGTGCGACTACGGCGAAATCCTCAAGCCGCCGGCGCTGGCCGCGGCGCGGCTGGGGGGGATCAACTTGCACGGTTCGCTATTGCCGCGGTATCGCGGTGCAGCCCCGGTGCAGTGGGCCGTGCTCAACGGCGACGCCGAGACCGGCAATACGGTCATCCATATGACCCCGCGTCTGGACGCCGGGCCGTGCCTGGGCGTGCAGCGCGTGCCGATCGATCCCGACGAAACGGCGGGCGAACTGGAAGCACGGTTGGCGGCGGTGGGCGCCGAGTTGGCGGCCGAGGTGGTCGGCAAGCTTGCCGCGGGCACGGCTGAGTCGATCCCGCAAGACCCGGCCGCGGCGACCAAGGCGCCCCGGCTGACCAAGGAGCATGGCGCCATCGACTGGTCGCGATCTGCCGTGGAGATCAAGAATCAGGTGCGCGGCTTGCAGCCCTGGCCGCGTGCGTACACCGACGTGCGGCGAGCCGCAGGAGGCGAACCGCTGCGACTAATCGTCCACCAGGCGGCGGTGGCTGGACCCGCCGAAGCGGCGCTGGCGGCGCCCGGCACCGTTGTGGCGACCTCGCCGGGGCTGATTGTGGCGACCGGCGCCGGGCCGCTGGAGTTGGTCTCGGTGCAGGCGCCAGGCAAGCGGGCCATGCCGGCGGCCGACTTCCTGCGCGGCTATCCGCTGGCAGCGGGAGACCTGATGGGGCAGTTTCCCGCGAGCTGACGCGTCGAGTTCCTCTCGCCCCCGGTGGGAAAACCTGGGTATGATACGCAGTCCGGTCGCCGCTGCCGGATCTCGCCAGGACTCGTCCGGAGACGCCGCCATGGACGCTTGGGACATTTTGATCATCGGAATCGCCGCCTATGTGGCGGTCGTATCGCTGGTGCGCATGATGGCCAGCCGCCGCAACGAGCTGATCAACCAAGTCCGCAGACAGCTGCATCAAGAACTCGGCGAACCTCACGAGCGCCGCGAGAAAGAAGATCGCGACGCAGCGTGACAACCCAATAACGACGGCGACACGGAGTCCACTCAGGTTTGACTTAGGAACGCCCACGAAGAGCGCGCCCCGCGCGGGTCGCTTGGGATTTCTCGACCTCAGTCAATCCTCCGCGTCTCCGTGGCAGACCCCACCGATATGATCAAGAAGCTTTACATCGAAACCGTCGGCTGCCAGATGAACGTGCT
>JAGQOU010000293.1 GCA_020427145.1 Planctomycetales bacterium
CTCGCCACGGGCGTCGTGGCGGCGGGCCCTGACGCCATCGGCAGCGCGCCGTCGGGTGCAAGCGGCGACGGCTATGCGCCCGGCGTCGGCGAACTCGTGGCCGGCGGCGCCGGCAGTCGCGGGGGCGACTCCCCAAGCGGCGCGGCGGGAACCGGCATGCTTGCCGATGGAACTGCTACCGGCGGTGGCGCGACGACCGGCGGCGGACAGGCCGGCGGCGGTTCCGACGGCAGCTCCGCGCAGCAAAACGCTTCCGGCCAACAAGGCGCCGGCTCTCAAGACTCCGGTGATCAGGGTACGGGTGCTCAATGCGGCCTGGCCGCGGCGGGTGGGTCTGCTTCCGGCGGCGATGCTCAGGCCGCGTCCGGCAGCGCCAGCGGCGGGTCCGCCGGCAGTTCCGCCATGGGCAGTACGGACGCGCAGCCCGGCGCCTCGGGCGGTCCCAGCGGCGCGTCGTTGACGCTGACCAAACCACAGGATCAAGGAGCAGCGGGACCGAGCCTGGCGGAGACGCGCGGTCGGGACTGGGCGCTCAATCTGGCCAGCCAAAATGCGGCGCCCATCACCCGGCCCGTCCAGGTAGTCATTCGCACCGACTCGATCGACGTGCTGCCGACGCGCACGATGGATCCGATGAATGCGACGGGCGTCGCCGAGGTGCGGCTTGATCAACCCACCGAAGCCGCCGTCGACGAACTGGTGTCAGCCCTGCGCGATCAGATCAAAAGCTGGGGGCTTGCCGGGCAAGGTCTGTATTGGAAACCGGTGCTCGTGTTGAGCGTCGCTCCCGGGGCGGAGCGGAACGCGCAGAAGCTCACACGCTTGCTCCAAGGCAGCGGCATCGACGTCCGCTTGCCGCAAACGGCGCAGGGCGCCGCAACGGAGGTTCCCCGTGCGACGACGCGCTGAAAACGACGAGGGAATGCCCGGCGAGGACTCGTTTCTCGACATCATTGCCAACATGGTGGGCATTCTCATCATCCTGGTCATGGTGGTTGGCGTGCGCGCCGGCAAGGCGTCGCTGGCCAAGCACGAGCAACCCATGACGGAGGAATCCGCGGGACCGTCGCTCGCCGAAGTTACGACGAAGGTTCGAGAAGTTCAGCATGATCTGACGCGGCGCGAACGCGACGTTGAGGCGACGGTCACGCGGGTGGCCAATGCCTGGCGCGAATGCAAACTGGTCGACCAGCGGCGCGTTGAATTGGAAATGGTGCGGGCCGAGGCCGAACGCGAGTTGGCCGCCCGCCGCGGTCAACTGGACGAGGGACGGCAGCGCGAGTTCGACGTTCAACGCCAAATTGTCGAAGCGCAGATCCGATTGAATGAGTTGACCCAGGAGCAAATGCAGCTGATTTCGCAGCCGTTGGATGTCGAAGAGGTCGAGTCGACCCCCACGCCGATCGCCAAGAGCGATGCGGTGAACGACGACGCCATCCATCTGCGGTTGCGCGACGGACTCGTGTCGGTCGTGCCGGTCGCTGCGCTCCAGCAAGAGGTGTATCGCACGCAGGGCGTCGAGTATCTGCGCCGCGAACTGAATTCTCGCAATCAAGCCGCGGACGTTTACGGTCCGATTGACGGTTTCCGGATGCGGCTGCGAGTTGAGCGCTACGCGACAGCGATGCCCGGCTCCTCGCCGCTGGCGCCGCAGCCTCGCGCCAGGAACGTTGTGCGAGGCGTGTTCCTGCCCGAAGCCAGCGAAATGGGGCAGCCGCTGGAACAAGCGATGATGCCCGGCACGGCGCTGATGAGGGCGTTGCGCAGTCGTCCGTCAAACACTACGGCGGTCGTCGCCTGGGTCTATCCCGACAGTTACGACGAGTTGCGGGCGCTGAAACGCATGCTGTGGGAGCAGGGAATTCCGCTGGCGGTCTGGCCGCTGCATAAGGACCAGCAGATCGAGTTCTCATCAGAGGGCACGAAGGCGGCCGCCCAGTAGCCGCTCGGGCGCGCCTTGCTCAGCCGCCGAGTGCGCCCGGGGTGCTCAGCAGTTCGGCCAGGGTGACGTCGGCGAGATGATCGCGTTGGCAGGCGACTGCGCTCTTGAGGCTCTGCATCACGCGCGACTCGACGTTGCCCGGCAAACTTGGCATATCGAGATCGTCCGGTTGAAGACGACCATCGGTGGCTTCGACAATATCAAGCAGCGAAATCTCCTCGGCCGAGCGCGCCAGGCGGTACCCTCCCACCACGCCGCGCGTGGACGCCAGGATGTTGGCGTTGACCAGCATCCGCAGGACCTGGAGCAGGAATCGTTCCGGCATCTTGCCCTCCTCGGCCAGCTGGCGACAGGGAATTGGCGTGCGCTGGCGATCCTGGGCCAATTGGAGGGCGGAATGCAGGCCGTAAATGGACGCGCGGGAAAGTTTCATGGCTGTGTGCGGGGCCAGGAAAATATGGCGAAAAGAGCTTCACGGCCAAAACCGCAGTCAGCGGCTGGTATAAACGCATGACGACGCCCGTGAGGGACGAAATATACCCCCCCCGGGTCGGGACGCCCAGTTTGATCGTTTTACTAATGCGATTCAACTAGACGGGTCGTCGCCGCCGTGGTTTGCGGTGTGCCGCAGAGAAAGCAGCAGAAGCATGCCGGCGCCGCACACCAGCAGTGCGTCGGCAACGTTGAAGTTGGGCCACACGATCCGCTTGGCCGGGTCAGGTTCCCAGCGTCCCGCGAAGAGGATGAAATCGCGGACGGCGTAGATTGGCTCGCCGGCCCGGGAGGGGGTAAAAATGCCCCAATCCAGTCCGTGCAAGCCGAGGCGGTCGTAGAGATTGCCCAGGACGCCGCCCATGACGGCTCCCAGCACGGCCACGAGTCGCCAATCGTCGGCTCCGCCGCGGCGAAAAAGCCACCAGGGGATGGCGACGCAGGCGATGAGCGAGAAGGCGGCAAACCACGCCACCCGCCCCTGCCCCATGCCGAACAGGGCGCCTTCGTTGAGACTGAGCTGCACGCCCACATGGCCGGGCCAGAGCCAACGAACCTGCCCCGCTAGCAGATCGGTTCGCGAAAACGCCCAGTGCTTGGTCAGCAAATCGGCGGCGCAACCCGCCGCGGCCAAGACGAGAAATAGGGCAATTTGCCGGCCAGCGGTGCGGGGGCGATCCATCGCAACTCAACTTGATATGACTGAAGCGGACGAGCGCCGTCTGGGCGAATCCGCTAGTGAGCGCCGTTGCCGCCCTGGTCGCGCGCTTCGGCGCACTTGATGCAGACCGGCGTGAAAGGGATCGCATTGAGACGCGTCTTGGGGATCACCCCTTCGCAATCGACGCATTTCCCGAAGTCGCCGCTTTCGACCCGTTGCAACGCTTGATCGATGAGTTCCAGCTGATCTTCTTCATTGGCCATCAGGCTCAGCGTGAACTCTTGTTCGTAATTGTCGCTGCCCAACTCGGCCATATGAATCGGCATACTCGCGCCGCCGGCGCTTTCCACGCCGCTCTTGCGCAGGGCCACGTCCGCCATCGATGTGACGTCGCCGCGCAGTCGGGCGCGAATCGCGATCAGCCGGTCCTGGTAGACCTTGATGTCAGCTTTCTTCATGTTGCTCCTCCAGAGTCGGCCGCCACAGTGACGAGGGCAAGCGGCCACGGGACAGACTCCTCATTGTAAGGTTCACTCCAGGGGGCGTCAAACCAAGGGCGACCGTTGCGGTTTTGTGTAACTGCCTTCACAGTATGCGGTTACGTCGCCTGGTGCGAATCCGTCGGGTCGCGACGCTGGTTGCTTCCGGCGAACCCCACGGGGCGTTGCCGGCTCCTGCCGAGAGTTGGGGCGCCGTGGCAGTCGGCTCCGGTGACCGGCGGTCGCGCCCTGGGAGGCGGTCATCGACTTCCCCCAGTCGCCGGTCGCAACCTCGGACCGCTTTCCCAAAGTCGTGATCGCCGCTGTACGCTCCGCTCGTTGTCG
Organism: Planctomycetales bacterium; assembly: GCA_020427145.1. Lineage (GTDB taxonomy): Bacteria > Planctomycetota > Planctomycetia > Pirellulales > Lacipirellulaceae. The sequence goes on from JAGQOU010000293.1 coordinate 3,920, forward strand.
CTCTCGGCGAGGCACAGTAAACTCAGTATAAAGCCTTGTGCGGCTTGTGTTTCGGCCACGCGGGGGGCAGGTTGCGACGACGCGACCCCCGCCGTCGCGGCCATCTTGCTGGCTTTCTCGGAGTACCGCCCCGTGGCGACCATTGGCGACGTGAAAACGGATCTGGCCTATCAGCAGTGCCTGTCGCCCGCGTGCGGCGCCACCTACGACGTGGGCGAGGTGCGCACGGCGTGCGATCGCTGCGGCGGCCTGCTGGACGTTTCCTACGATTGGGACCGGTTGCCCGTGCCCGATTCGCTGGCATGGTTCGAACGCAAGTGGGCCAGACGCAACGAACCGCTCTGCCGCAGCGGCGTGTGGCGATTCCACGAGTTGCTGCCATTCGCACCGCCCGAGAGAATTGTCACGATCGGCGAGGGGCAAACGCCGTTGCGCCTGACCGAGGGCGTGGGGCAGTACATTGGGCTGAACGCGGGCCGGTTGTTTCTGCAGTACGAGGGCATGAATCCCTCGGGCAGCTTTAAGGACAACGGCATGACGGCGGCGTTCACCCACGCCCACACCATCGGCGCCAAGCGCGCCGCCTGCGCCTCGACGGGCAACACCAGCGCGTCGCTCGCCCTGTACTGCTGCTGCAGCAAGCTGATGCAGGCGGTCATTTTCATCGGCTCGGGCAAAATCTCCTACGGCAAGCTGTCGCAGGCGCTCGATTACGGCGCGCTGACCGTGCAGATCGAGGGCGACTTCGACGATGCGATGCAGCGCGTGCGCGAGGTGAGCCAGAAGCTGGGCATCTACCTGGTCAACAGCGTGAATCCCTTCCGGCTCGAGGGCCAGAAGACGATCATGTTCCGCGTGCT
>JAGQOU010000294.1 GCA_020427145.1 Planctomycetales bacterium
TTTGGCGTGTCGATGTACGAAATGTTCTCCTTCGACCTGCCGTGGCAGCGCGGCCAGGACGGGCTGGCGGCGATGAGCCACGGCCAATCGAAACCGCCGCCGCTGTCGAAGCACTGTCCGTGGGTCGAGCCGACCCTCGCCGCGGCGATTCACAAATGTATGGAAGCGGAACCCGAGAAGCGATTTTCGTCGATGAAGTCGTTTCTCAACGCAATTCGCAGCGTCAAGAGCGAGCGAGTTTCGTGAGGCGCGGGTTGCGAAGCGCGGGGCGCATGGCAAACTGATCCCAACCCGCGCCCCGCAACTCGCAACTCGCGCCCCAACCGCACCCCTAACCCCGCATCTCTCATGGCCATTCGCGTTCTCGCTGCCGCGGTCGTCTCCGCCGTGCTCATGTTTATCTGGGGCTTTGTGTTCTGGGCCGTACTGGGCGGCGGGGCGATGATTCACGATCCGCTGCCCGCGGACAACGAACTCGACATCCTGGCGGTCATGCGGTCGTCGAATCTGCCGACCGGCATGTACCTGTATCCCTTCCCCGCGGAGTTCGGCGACGAGGCGGGGACGGCCGAGGCGGAACGCAAGGTCGAGGAAGGTCCGCGGCTGCAACTGGCCTACGTGAAAGAAGGGGGCGCGGCGATGGAGCCGGTGACGATGGCCAAGGGATTCGCCCATATGGCCGTGGTGGCGCTGCTGGCCGCCGCCCTCACCGCGATGGCCGCCGGGGGGCTGCCGACCTTCGCCCGGCGGTTCGCCTTCGTGCTGCTGGTCGCCGTCACGGCCGCGGTGTGGGCGAACCTGGACGACGCGATCTGGTGGATGCACCCGGCGCGGTACGCCGCCGGCGTCATGATCTACCAGATCGTCGCCGGGGCGCTGATGGCGGTGGTCATCGCGGCGCTTGTGAAACGCCGCGACTCGGGGGCAATTGCGTAGGCGAACCGCTGCTTCTCGCCCGCGGCGGCAGGAGCCGCGACAGCAAACTCCTGGGGGCTGCGCTGCGCTCCGTCCCCAGCCACCCTGGGTTGAGGCTGGCAGGGCCAAGGCTCGCCATGCGGACAGAGACTCCGCTCAGCTCGCGCTGACCGCTGCGGTCTTTGCTGCGGCGCCGTTGGCGGTGCGTTTCGCCTCCCGGGCTTTCCAGGTTTCTTCGATGATCTCGGCGCCCACCAGGCCGTACAGCCGCGGGCGGGGGGGGATCAGCGAGACGTCGACGTCTTCGTAGGTCAGCTGGGGAGTGCCGTCCTTGTCGAACGAGGCGACCGTGCTCTTGAGCCACTTGCGGTTCTTCTCCTCGAAGGCGTCGCACCACGCCTCGGCCTGCCGCTTGTGCTCGGCCGGGTCGTCGGAGTCGATGCCCGGCATGCTGAAGTCCGGCTTGTAGTGCGCCCCGCGGCATTCGTCGCGGGCGAGGGCGCCCTTGAGAATCGCCTTGGCAATGGGGAACATGTCCAGCAGGCTCTTGGTGAACAGCACGTTCTGGTTGGTCCAGTTGCCGGTGTCCGACAGCGAGCAGCTTTGCGCCCGCTCGCACAGGTCGTCGACAATGCCGACGGCCTCGGTGAGCTGCTCGTTGCGACGCACCACCGTGGCGGCCTTGGTCATCACGTCGCCCAGCTGCTGGTGGATGAGGTAGGGATTCTCGCGGCCCCCCTCGCGTTTGAGCAGGTCGTCGTGCTCCATCTGCTTCTTGGCCCGTTCGCCGCGGTGCAGCTGATCGTACTTCTCGTCGCCGGCCGAGTCTTTGAGCGACCCCAGCAGGTTCTGGATGCCCGGGGCCACGAACAGGCCGGTGAAGATGCAGGACAGCAGCGAGTTGGCGCCCAAGCGGTTGCCGCCGTGGTACTGGTAGTCGCACTCGCCGATGGCGTACAGCCCGGGAATGTTGGTCTGGTGATTGCGCGGCGAGCCGGGCATGAGACCGCCGGCTTCGGTCCGCTCGTAGTCGGCCCACAGGCCGCCCA
>JAGQOU010000295.1 GCA_020427145.1 Planctomycetales bacterium
AAGAACTTTGCCGGCTATCAGCGGCCGGCGGTCGGGCCGGCTGACCGTGCCGTCGATTTCACCTGCCAGGAGATTCGTACGGCGGCAAGTGACTGACGGCTGCCGGCACCTTTTCACCGTCGCAAACACGCCAGCGAGTTCACACTCACTCGGCGCGCTGCGGAAGCAAGATCGTGGCGCCGGTGGCGGCCGATTCGCGCGCCGCGTCCAGAATCTCGACGACAACGAGATTGTTCTCCAGCGACGACAAGCTGCCGGCTGGATCGATCTCCCCCCGTACGGCGGCGCGCAGAGACGCGAAGGGGCCGTCGTCGAGCGCCTGACGGGGCGGCAGCGTTTGCAGTCGGGGCGCTTCGCGCTCGCGGCGACGCGCAGTCAGCGGATGATTTGATTGGCAGCGCAATCCGATCTCCGGACGCATGATCAAGATTCGGAGTGAACGTTGGTTGCTGATGCGATGATGCACTCAACAGATTTCACTTGACGTAGCATCTTGTACGCTTAAGATCATCGGCAGGCTGACTAAGCCACGGCGGTACTTTTCTTCACTCGCGGGTGAGCGTGCGTAATCGCACACTTCGCCGCGAACCTATTCTGCCGCGTGCCACGGAATCGTTGCCTGTGAACGAACGGTCCAATACAGAGTCGACGGGCGACAGCGAACCGCTGATCGGGCCGAATACATCAGAACCATCGCCTGCCAGTTCGGCGGATGACGGCGCCAGCCGACGGTCGCTGTTGGCGTCCGCGCTTATGGCGGGGGGATTGGCGGGCGGGTACGGCACGTTCTTCGCAATGGCGGGGCGCTATTTCTACCGCCCCGGCACAAACGACGCGTGGCTGTTCGTGACATCCGCTGACTCCGTGCCGCCGGGGCAGTCAATCCCCTTCGAATCGCCATCCGGATTGCGCGTGACCGTCACGCGGGAAGCCGACGCCGACGTAACCAAACCGTCGACAGCCGAGCAGTTTCTGGCACTCTCCAGCGTGTGCCCCCACTTGGGGTGTCAGGTGCATTGGGAGCCGCACAACAATCGCTATTTCTGCCCCTGCCACAACGGAGTGTTCGACCCTTCCGGTAAAGCCATCGAGGGTCCCCCGGCGGCCGACGGGCAGAATCTGTTTCAATATCCGCTGAAGATCGAAACCGGTTCGCTGTACATCGCCATGCCGTTTCGGGCTGTGGGGCAATCATGAAAAGCGTTTCCTGCCAAGCGGCTGACGCATCGGCCTCGCACACGACTTGGAGGGCGTAGGATTGTCACGTCTTTCCACATGGTGGCGCGAGCGAGTGCCAATCTCCGGCGATCAGCTGCGCGAGCTGACCAACGAGCCCGTTCCCAACCACATGAAGCGCTGGTGGTTCGCCCTCGGCGGGACGCCAGCCTACTTGTTCGTCGTGCAGGTCGTTACCGGCATTATGCTGGCGACCTACTATCAGCCGGGATCGACCACCGCATACGACTCGGTGCAGGCGATCACCGACGACGTGCCCTACGGCTGGTACTTCCGTAGCGTCCACAAGTGGGCGGCGACGCTCATGGTTGCCGCGGTAATCTTGCACCAAATGCGGGTCTATTTCACCGGCGCCTATCGCCGGCCGCGCGAGCTGAACTGGATCATCGGCATGTGCCTGCTCATGGTCACCCTCGGACTCGGCTTTACGGGCTATAGCCTGGTGTTCGAGCAGTTGAGCTACTGGGGCGCCACGGTCGGGGGCAATATTGCCGACACGGTGCCGTATGTCGGCGGATTCTTCAAGCGGATGTTGCTGGCCGGCGACGCCTACAACGAACAAACGTTGCCTCGGTTCTACATCATTCACGCCGCAGTCTTGCCCGTGACGTTGACTTTGCTGGTAGGAATTCACATTGCCTTCATCCGCATGCACGGCGTTACTGAGTTGGAGCCGGAAGCGAGCAAGGGCAAGGATGGTTCAACGCATTTCAACTTTTTTCCCGATCACATTCTCACCGAGTTGGCGATGGGGTTGGCGTTGATGATCGTGCTCAGCGCGTTGGCGACGATCTTCCCGGCGATGCTGGGACCGCGGGCCGATCCGCTCACCACGCCGGAAGTGATCAAACCGGAATGGTTTTTCTATGCGACGTTCCGTTGGCTCAAACTGTTTGGGCCAACATTTGCGGTGCTCAGCATGGGGCTGATCGTGTTCTTGATGTTTGCCTGGCCGTGGGTCGACAAACTGATGATCAAGATCACGCATTCTAAGGAAACGAGCACGTTGATTGGCATCGCAGCGACGCTCGCGTTGATTGGGCTGACCGTGTGGGAAGCAACCGTGGCGCATTGAGCGCTGAGATGCGTATTGACGACGATTTGAAACATATAGCGGTCCGATTGCGGCGAGATTTCCTGGTTCGCGACTGGATTCGGCTTGCTTACGAGGTTTGCGTGTCATGCCACTACGTTACAAACAAGCGCTGATCGGCATCCTGGGGCTGATCTTTCTGGCGTCGTTGATTTACGTGCAGGGGATGGAAGTCGCTCGTAAACGCGAGGAAGCCGGACTGGCGGTGCATACGGTGGCGATCCCCGCCACGTCGGCCGCCTGCGTCGAGTGCCACGACAAGCTCTCACCGGGCATCATCGATCACTGGCAGGGGTCGACGCACGCCGAAAAGGGCGTTGGCTGTGTCGAGTGTCACAAGGCCGATGCCAGGGACGCCGACGCCTACAGCCACTACGGCCAGACGATCGCCACGATTGTCACGCCCCGCGACTGCTCCTCGTGTCACCCAAAAGAGTTCGAACAGTTTGAACACAGCCACCACGCCAAGGCGGGCAATATTTTAGCGTCGCTTGACAATTTCTTGGCGGAGACCGTCGAGGGCGCCCGGCAGCCCTTCAATCCCCATTCGCCAACCCCTGGCGCCGACGTCACCGAGGTCAACGGCATGGCCAGCGCCAACACCGGCTGCCGGCAATGCCACGGCAGTAAAGTGGCGCTGGAGGCGGAAGATGGCAGCGTGATCACTTTCGAGGATTTGAAGCCGGACGAAGACGGACGGCCCACCAACACCGCGGTGCTGGCCTCGATCAAGAAGAACGCCGACGGGCAGCCCGTGCTGCACGCCGAGAGCTGGCCGAACACCGGCATCGGCCGGTTGAATCTCGACGGATCGCTCGGCTCCTGCTCAGCCTGCCACTCGCGCCACGACTTCTCGCCCCGGCGTGCCCGGCAGCCGGAAAACTGTGGCAAGTGCCACTTGGGACCCGACCATCCGCAAAAAGAGATCTACGACGAATCGAAGCACGGCGTCGCGTTCCGCGATCTCAAGGACCACATGAATCTCGACTCAACCGATTGGGTGCTCGGCGAGGATTACACCCAGGCCCCGACGTGCGCCACGTGCCACATGTCGGCCCACAGCCGCGGTCAAGAGGTGACGCACGATCCGGGCGAACGGATCAGTTGGACCAACCGTCCGCCAATCAGCTTGAAGATGGATACCGACGAGGACCATGCAGTCGTCAAGGAGACTGACCCGACGAAGCGTCAGGAACTCATCGCCGATTCGTGGCAGGACAAACGCGAGCGGATGAAGCAGGTGTGTCTACACTGCCATACGTCGAACTACGTCAACGCGTTCTACCAGCAGTACGACGAGTTTGTGATCAACTACAACGAAAAATTCGCCAAGCCCGGCACGAAGATCATGACGGCCCTGCGCGAAAGCAACATGATCACTTCGATTGATTTCGACGAAGAGATCGAGTGGACGTGGTTCTACCTGTGGCATCACGAAGGCCGCCGCGCACGGCACGGCGCTTCGATGATGGCGCCCGACTACGCCCACTGGCACGGCATGTACGAGGTGGCCGAACGGTTCTATATGGAATTGATTCCCATGGCTCGTGAGATTGCCGCCCAAGCCGCGGAAGAGGGGGACGCCCAGGGTGCTGAGAACGTCAACACCGTGATTGATGAGATACTCGCGCGACCGGAACATGAATGGTTCGAATCGATGAAGAAAGCGAAGGCCGAGGAAACCGCCTCGGGACTTCGAGCGCGTCGCGAAGGCGCCGAGTCGGCGGGAGGCGGTTAGCAGGCCGAATTGCCGACGATCGAGGCCGCATTGCTGGCGGCCGCAACCATTTCGCAATAAGAGCGCCCCGCCCGAACTGGAGTAACCTGCCCCCAGTGAAGGAACCATACATTGAGTTAGAGTTGGGCGACGTGCTCAAAGCGAATCTCTTCGACCGACTGCGGCGCTTCGGAGGCCTTGTGGCAGTCCGGCTGGTAATGTCGCCGATCTTCATCTCGCCCAGCTGCTTGAGCGGCAGATGCAGCAGCCGCTCAAGCAGGGCTCGACGCAGCGGTCGATCATGATCCGCTTGCAAAAGTGGGCGTGAGGGACCGCAGGGTAGCGCTGTTTCAGTTCCGCCAACCGCCCGGGCTGGAGCGTCGAGTTCTCGACTCCCATCCTGACTGAGCCAGGAACTCAGGCGAGTGGAAGCGGCCCGCCCGCGCAGAAGTCTCTTGTGCCGAAGGTGGCAAGTTTCTCGTGCCCAAGTCCATGAGCCAGCGAAAATAGCTCGGATTGAGCGCCTGGCTGTAGATCACCTGGTTGCGGCGCCGATCGAACTCGTCGGGAGGATCGAGGTAGTGCCACGCGAGCAATGCCGACAGGTCTCCCATTTCGTTGCTGCCAGGGTTTCCGTCCACCAGCGAAATCCCGAGATCGGCATAGCGCGTGTCGGAGTAGAACAGCTGGCGTGAGACATCCCCCTTGTCGCTGTCGCCGGGAAAGTAATACGTCCCGCTGACGTACCCGTTCTCGCCAGTCGAGTCGGCAAACCCATAGGGAGAATTGCTGCGTGACGTGTTGGTGCTGGGATCAGCGGGCCTCAGGGCGTGCGGATCGCCGCGGTTGCCCTTGGTCGAGTTGGACGGGGCGCTGCCCGGCTGGAGCGAGACGGGCCAGACATGCTCCCGGTTCCAGGTGGCGCCACTATCCCACTCGGCAGCGACCGATTCTCGGGTGTAGGCGAGCAGGATATTGCCCGGGGTGTTCGGATCGGCGTCGGAGAGAGCCGCTGAGTCGCGGAAATCGCCATAGCTGCGCTCGACGTGGCCAGCCGTCATCGCGGCCCCCAACTGAGTCTTCAGGGTCGCGCCGGTTCCGGTCACGCCGCTGTAGTAGGCGGCAGGCGGACTGTATTGATCTGCGTTGCAGAGGCGCGGCGTCGCGAAAGCGGCAAGCATCGCGCAGTATGTGGCAAAGCGTCGCATCGGGGGTGCTTTCCTCAAGGTTCCGACCCCAGTGTAGTCAGCCGCTTTGTCAAAGTCGACGATTTGTTAGGCGTCTCCGCCACTGCTTATGCTCTTCGGTCTCGGTCGATCCAACGTGATTTCTCCGGGCGTGTGCGGCGATTTCGGCCGGTCTGGGAACCGGGAGACCCGGCTCCCAGTCCGTTGCACTGACCTTGTTAACACCATCCGTGGTTTGCAGTTTCCGAACGTTGAACCATACTGGCAGCAACACCCTACGGAGTCGCCCGACATGCCCGCTGCAGATATGAAAGCTCGCCTCGCCAGCCTCACGCCACGCCAACGCGAAGTGCTGCGGCTCATCAGTCTCGGTTGCAGCGTCGCCGAGATAGCCGACATTCTCGGCACAGCCACGTCGACGATCGACAACCATCGCACGGCGCTGATGGCCAAGCTGGGGATCGGCAAGTCGGTCCTGCTGGCCCGCATTGCGATCAAATACCGCATCTCGAAAGTTGACGAGACGCTGACACTCAGCGAGAAGCGCAGACGCGGGCGGGGCAAGGACGGCTGGAACTAGGTGCAGGGCGACCTCGACGGGATGCCGCGCATCGACCTCTGGCGCTGCCAGCTCCCTGCCAGGTTGAAAAAAACGTCGTCCTGCAAGGCCGGACAGCAGGCCTAGTTCTGGCGGTCAGTTTTTTGTTGTCGTCGCCGACATCCCGCGCGGGCTGCCGACCAGTTCGTTGTCGAGATTGGCAAGACGAACGGCCGCCACTCAGCGCGACTGGCAGATCGGGCAGCGCAAGAGGCGGCCCAAGAAATCTCAGCAGCCAAGCCGTCCGACGCCGCGGTCAGCCCAGTCGCGGATCGGCGTAGCAATTTCCGCCTGGTGGAGGACTTTCACCGCGCGCCAGAGGGCAGGCGCAGACCTCACTGTCGTGACGCTCCCGCACTCCTCCGCTGGTCCGCGCTCATGACGGGTTGCCAACCTGCGGCGGGCGACGTGGCCCCGGCGCGCAGGCCCTCGCTTCCACGGTTCAACGCTTGGAAAACGCTCCCTGACGCGGTCTGCGCAGACGGCGCTGTGGCGACCAGAAGTGCGGCCAACAGGAGCGCAGCGCGCACAAACCCCGCGCCAGGCGCTGAGGATTGCAGACCCGTAGCATTCCATGACTTGCTAATGAGCCTTCTCGCCATTTTCCCTGGAATGCAATAACCCGTTTTCACACCGGACATTACGTGTGCTACGACGGTTGAAAGACGCGCTTCCGACGGCAACATTGCCAAGAATCCGCGAAATGTTGCTAGCGCGTGACAAATAGCAACAGCCACCCGTTTTCAAATCGTCCTTCGATTCACCCTTGGCGTTCGCTTGTGCGAACGCCAGTTCACTGCGTCCGCATCGCGAAAATCGCCCCAGATCGTGGGCCTATCGTCCCGTTCGTCCTACGGCAGCGTCCGCGTGCGCTGGCGACGCCGCGCGTGTTCCCAGGAACTTCATCGCGCTGGCCGCACAAAAACGCGGCCGAAATGCGTGCTCGACGGGCGATTTTACGGCGCTGAAACTCATTACCACGCGCAATCGACCCCAACCAGGGAATTCTTGTCCGTTAGAAAGGCTTCGACTTGTTTTCGGCACGCGGCCACTTGCCGTCGCCGACTCGACCCATCGTGGCGGGCGACCGCGCGGGAAGACACGCGTTTTCTACGGTTTTTCCAGGGTCGAACGGGGTTTTGCGCGGCGCCTGCCGATCGTGTCGGATCGGGCGCGCCACAAAGGTGGTCGTGACCCAACTTGGCGAAAAGGCCATTGTTCAAGGCGGATTACGAAGCGGACAACGGCACGAACACGTTCGCTGCGATGGTTGCTGCGGCGATCGTGCCGGAACCGTCGACGTTGTTGCTCTTCTTGGCGGCTGCTCCGGCGGTTCTCAGCAGGCGACTGCTTCGCAGCGCCCAGTTCGTTCTGGACGAGTCGTAGGGACCGTGGGCGGAGCTGGCATCATTGCCAAGTTGCACGCCGAGCAATCGACCTCGCTCGGCAAGCAGCACGTCCGACCGCTCGGGACGGGCTAGGTGCAAACGCCGGAGAGGCGCAGTAGGATAGACTGCCGCGGCATGCCGCCAGGCGCTGCTGTTGCGTACCGATCCAGTCGCCTGCTTCTCCGGACTCGCACCGCCATGGCCCCTGATCCAAATCGCGAGAACCCCACGGCTGATTCACCCCCGGCCCGTCCCGAACAACGCTCGCTGCGCATGCGGCGGGCGTTGCTGCTGAGTCTCCTGCTCGCCGCGGCAGCGGCCATTCTCACCTATTGGTTCGGCGGTCCGCCTCGCTACCGAGCGGCCTGTTTGTTCCGGGTCCATTTGAAACGCGACTTCCTCGTCTTTCCTCCGGACTCTTCGGAGGACGAATCCGCGCGATTCGTCGCATTGCAAATCGAACTCATCCGGAGTCCGCTTGTGCTCAGCCCGGTCGCGCAGGACGCAGCGGTAGGTCGCCATCTTGTCACGCTGGGAGTAAACGAGCCGCTGGAGTGGCTTTCGCGCAGCGTCCAAGCCGGGCTGGTCGGCGAATCAGAGTTGCTGGAAATCGCCTGTGAGAGTCCGAACGCAGAAGCGGCGAAGGACATTGTCGAGGCGGTCGCGGATTCCTACATGCTAGCTTACCAGGAAGATACGGATCAGTATCGGCGAAATGTGATCAAGTTGCTGGAGGAGGAGAAGAATCGCGCAGCGCAGCAGGTGGACCGGCGGCGCGAAGACGTGCGCATGCAGAGCGAATTAACAACCGGGGTCAATCCATTTGTCGTTGGCGGAGCCGATCAGGCCCAAGCCGAGATCGACAACTACCGTCGAAGCGAGAAGCAGCTGAAAAAGGCACTGCTGTACTTGGGAATCGCCCTCGACAGCGCCCGCAGCGGGTTGCACCGCATGGCGCTGCGACACGGCTTGAAAGACGAGGAGTTCACGCCGACGCCAGAGCAAATCGAGAACTACGTGGCCCACGACTATGCCGCGGTAGAATTGACGCGCCAGATCCGTAAGGAATTTCAAACGTTGAAGCGACCGGACGCCGACGACGCACCTACCGCCGGCCGGCTCGAGGGGACGTTGTGGGATGACGTTGCGCACCTTAAGCGGCAATTGAGCGCCGCTCGCCAGGTCGCTGAGCAAAACGCCGGCGAAGACCTCCAATTCGATCACTGGCGCGAGTTGCTCATGGAGCAGTCGACAACGCCTGACGAAGAACCGCTCGATCAGGATCCGACCACGACGCCGCCTGATCGGCAGACGACAATCGCAGCGGAACTTGAGACGATCGAAGCCAACGGGGACGAGCAGGAGCGTCCGGCAGCACTTGAGCAACCGGAACAGGCGATCGCCAAGCCGGAGCCAAAGGAGGAGTTGATACAGCTGCTCCAACGAGAGCGGGAGACGGCGCGTCACCGCCAAAGTCTGGGCCGCATGGAGGCCTTCGACGCCGCGGTCGCCCTCGTCTGGCAGTTGCGAGACAATTACGACGCCTGCCAGCGCGCCTTGACCGACGTCAAGTCGTCGTTGCGAGACCTCGAAGAACTCCATGGGAGAAGGGTCGTCACCCTCGATCTGGAATTTGCCGAGAGGGAGTTGGAACGAGAAATGGGGGTGCACCAGAGGATCGCTGACCGATTCCTGGCGTTACGCACCGAAGAGCGGGCGCCAAGTCGGATTAGCCGCCGTAATGGTGACGCCATTGTCACCAAACAGGACGACGCCGGCGCCCTCTCTCGCCGCATGGCGATCGCTTCGCTGACGGCCTTCTGCGTGCCGCTTGCCGTCCTGTTGGGCGGGCGCATGCTCGGCGGCCGTCAGACGCCGAGGCGTCAGAACCCGTTCGGTTCTGACGTGGCATAACTCAATGGCAAGGCCGCCAGACCAGCGGCTTGGTTTACGCCAGCTTCAGCCGATTTCTGGATGCGTTCGTGCCGCAGCGGGGGGGGCCGGAAACTCGGCCCTTGGGGCGGCGACTGTCACCGCTCACGCCTCTGGGGCGTCTCCAAGTATCTCATCGATGCAAGCTTGTCAGCGTGCGGGGTATGGCGTGTCGCCAGCCCCGAGCGTGTTCCCGATCGCGGGCAGGGGGTGCTCGCGCGTCAGGCTCAGACGATGAACGCTAGCCGGTCAAGACCGCAAGTTGCAGAACCGGCGGCGGGGGCGCACTTCGCTCAGGTTGGCGGTTGGTAAACGCACCGCGGTTGCCTCGTTCCTGAACGAGTCTGTCACCCACTCCGCCGCTTTCCGCATGGCTGCGGGGTTGGCTCACGCGGAAGGCCGTAAAGTAATTTTCATGACGACATCAAAATTGGCGTCGCTGTCACGACGCCTTCGGTAAGAGCGACGTGAACCGCACGAGCGATGAGTTTCCGAAATGCAGCACATCCCGGCGTTCGCCTGACAAGTCAGCGTCAGCAGGCGCAAATGGGGGCTGTCAATGATGGGCGGCGACGCCATTCCCATTCGCCCGTCACTCGACCATGCGAGATGCGCGCCATTGCGTCGATTGAATTCAGAAAAGGCAGAATTCGATGACCACCTAACAGTTGGCCCAGCGTACGAGCAGTCTTGAGGCGACCGCCCACCATGCGGCCGCCTTCTCCGCCTCCCTCCTCGACGCCGGCGCAGGCAGCGACGACGTGTGGGTGGTTAGACAGCGCGTGATCGTCCGCAGTGGTCCGCGTGATTTTAGTTTGTTGCTATTCATTAGCACCTTTTCTTCGATGTTGAAAAACATCGTGTACAATTGAAAAGACCGCGGACCACTGCGGACCAACTGCGTAAAGCGTCGAGAATACTCTTCCTTCTTCTTGCTTCTTGCGACGCTGAATAGGCTCGCCGCCTGCCGTCATCGTCTTGTGCTGCTGCTAAATTAGCAGATATTCGGTCGGTTGCGACGACGAATGGGAATCCGGGGCGCGCATGAGCGGTTACCCGGAGCGTCAGCGTCTCCGCTGCTTTCACGCGTCGGAGCTGCCGGCCGCAGGCCCGTCGGCCCTGTGCTCCGCAGTCCAATGCCCCGATAAATGCGCACCCGCCCATTCTCGGGATCTGTTGGTCGCGAATCGCTAATGCTTGGCACCGCGGCCCGTAGATCACGGCCAAAGACCTGCTTGGTGGGGACGTCCCGTTCGCGGCCCTGGCAACGATTCCACCAGGTCCACCGTTCGTATAGCGCGTCGATGGAAACGGACTCGCCGGGCCCGACTACGCAGCAATCTGCGACAAATGCCGAGATCGGACTTGCCAAGGCATTCCACTGGGCCAAGTCTTCTCGACCGGCGGCGGGCTGCGCGAAGCAACCGCGATCGCGAAGGCGAGCCCATCCCTCGATTGCCCACCGCAAGATCCCCGGCAGCTCGGACAGCAGGCGACTCGTTAAGGCGGCGTCCTCGGCGCCGAAAAAGCTCTGCGTGGTGCGGAGTACCACGAAGCGGGAAACGAACGCCCCCGAAGCGTCAAAAATCTTCGGTAGTTCGTTTGTCAGCAGGACGAAACGGGTCGGCAACTTCTGCGTGACGGCCTCGCGATATTTTCGGTCGACGGTGATGGCATCCTCGCCGCTGATCGACAGCAGCCGCTCGACGATCGTGGCCTGGTCGCTCCGGCCGGAGAGCCTGGCATCGCTGACGATGGCCACGCACTTGCCGATCAGGCTCGACAAACCAAAGTTGGTGGTGAGGCTGTGCATCGTCGGAGCCGTGATATTCTCGGCTCCCACCAACGCTGCGAGCACGCGCCCGATTGTTCCCTTGCCGCTTCTCTTCGGGCCGACAATCATGAGTATTTTCTGCTGCTTGGTTTCGGTCGCCAGCAGATAGCCGAACCAATCCTGCAGGCAGCGAATACTCTCGTCATCGTCGCCGAACACCTGCGCCAGAAAGCGCAGCCAGCGCTCGGGGGGCGGAGCGTCCCTGTCAAATTCCACGTCCGTCGCCGAAAAGTTCAGGAACGCCGGCGTCGCAGGAATCTCGCGCGGTTCGACGCCGTCGATGAGCGACGGCAGGTGCACAACACGGGTCCGGGTCGCGACGCATTCGCTCGGGCTCCAGGCATGGGGCGCGGAGCCAAGCCAACTCGGCGCGCTCGTCGAAGATGGCAACGTTGCTTGCGCCCGGACTTGCTGCGCGACGTTGGCGTTAAATTGCTTGGACGTGCGTCGCCAACGCTTATTGAGCTCAACGATCAGTTGCGCCTCGATTTCGTCGGCCGACATGACGCGATAGCAGCCATCGATCCACGTGTAATAGTCGCCGCGCAAGAAGTGCAGGGTGCGCATGCCTGCGATCTCGCGGGTCGCGAGAAACTCCTGGGCTTCGTCGGCCGGGTCGGCGTGTTTCGCCAGTCTCCGCATTTCACTTCCGTCAGGTGGCTGCGGTTGCCCTGCGTTTTCCATGAGTTCGTGCAGCCGCTTTTTTGCATTTCGTCCCTGGGCGGCGAGGAAATGGTCAAGGCGTTGCGGTTCAGTGAATGGGCCCAATTCCAGTCCTGGAACGCGAACGATCTTGACGACAGCGCCGCGACTCGACAGCACGGCGGCCAAATCCCGTTCTTCCCGGCTGATCAGCTCGCAGTTGTCGGCAAACATGTCAAACGCGATACAGACTTGGCGGCCGAGCCAGTCGATTTGCATGAGCTCGCGGATCAGTTCATCGCTGGAAGTATCGCGCCAAGCGTGAACTCCGCGTACGGCAATGCACGCGACGCCGCGCTGCGTTGCTGCCAGCGCATTGGTCTCGCGATCCGTGATCACCACGGGTTCTGTGACCTCGGAGAGCTTCGCCCAAACGCGTCGCGGAATGTACGCCCGGTTGATCGCGGTGACGTTGTTTCTGAATTCCCGGCATTCGCCAATCCGTTCATCTAATAGCGGATAGAGCGGCTCCACGCGACCAATGACCTTGCCGCCCTTCGCGTCGAAGTACGGGTAGACCAGCACGGGGCCCCACGACTTGGGCACGCTGACGACGCCCAGCGATCTGGCAAGCTCGCGATTCGCACGCACTGTGTACAACCCGGCCCCGCGCAGAGTGCTGAAAGTCAGCCCCGAATCGCGCTCAAGGCGTTTGCGGTGAGCGGGCGAGATTGGCAGCGGCTTCGGTTGCTTTTTGTGCGATTTCCCCTTACGATTCATATGTTCACCTTCTTCGTGTTTTGGCCCGTGCCGCCTGCCAGCGGTGCGGGCCAAGCTATGCGCACACGGCATAGCTTGGGCCCGCAGGACCGAGAAAAACCGGAAATTATTTGTCGCTCAGGCGCCGGCGGCGCGCAATTCCCGCTCAGCCGCCGCGATCTGTGCCTCGCGGCGCGGGGTTGTGCAGGCTTGCGTCGTCAAACACGGCGGTGCAGCGACTGCTGTTGTCGCCGCGACGAAGCGCGCGAACGCCTCGGCGGTGGTGTAGCGGCGGCCGCCGACCGCGAAGGTCTGCAGACGGGCGCCGCGGACTCCGCGAAGGGCCCATCGCCATGCGGTGCTCGGGTTTACTCCCTCGCGCCGCGCGAGCGCGGGCAAGGTCAGCCGGTGTTCTGTTAGAAGGTCGTCTAACATTTTGTTCTCGTTTTATCTGTGGCCACGGTCGAAGTGGAAAGGTTTGAAACGAAAGCGAAAGACCAAGCGAAAGCGAGTGGAACTGGGTCGAAACCAGCGGCTCCGCGCGACGTTGCAATAAGGGTATTGCGTGCCGGGCTTATCGCCCGAGCGCCGGACAACCAAATCGCGCTCAACAATCAAATTGCGCTCATCTCCCCCATTCGCGCGGAACATCCGACCGTTGCGAGCGCTCTTCGTCGCAATTCGGCTGGCGTCCGGACGCGTCAAATGGTGCGAAGGAGATTGCGGTGCGACGACGGCGTGAAAGGACGCCGCCAGCGTGAGACGTTCGCTCGTCACGTCGTCGAAGGCCCGCCGTAGCGACGGAGGCAGATCGGGTACGAATTATCCAGCGACGGCAAGAAGCCCGGCGCCAAGGCGCCGCTTCTCGTCGCGTGGACAGGGACGCCGCGTCAGTCGATTTCGCCGTCATTGTCAAACCGGACCGTCACCGCGAAGTCGGCCGTCCCACTACGGCTGCGCGTTCTCCAAGAGTCGGAGACCGCCAGGGGACGAAATCAGCCGACAACGGACCCGCAAGCGTTGCGCAAACCAAGCGGCGTCACGGGTTGCGTCAGGAAAAGAGCAGGCCTCTTGGAGGCCGCATCAATGCGACACGGGACCCATTGCCAGACAGAACCGACGACGCAGAGTTGGTCGCGCGTCGGCTCTTGCGAAGTGCACGGCCGGTCCGGGGAGGGATTTCGCAGCGAGAGGGGACTTACTGCACCGCGCTATGCATATCGCCAGCAAGCCCGGCAGATGGGAGTGAATTGAGCGAATACTCCGCGGATATCGTAAATCGATGCGGTGATCGAGCGTTGGCAGGACCGCCCGACGCAACAATCTGCGATTGTCTCATTTCTCCAATTCGAGCAGGGCGAATTCATCTAATTTTGTCACTCGGCACGGAATTCCGTGATCTTTGAAGAAACTGTTGAGACGAGTCCGCACTCCTCCGAATGCTCCATCTTTGATCTCATTTCCGCTCTGGCCGTCCCAGCATTTGTCCCCCAATTGATCAAAGGTGACCTTTTTCAAACGCGCCTCCCAAAGGATCTTGAGCACTTTCATCGCAACACCGATTGGTGCAACGTAGCGCGTCCCCTTCCAGTAAAATCCGTTCGGTGGATCAGGGCCGTCCTCAACGGAATCAGATGCGCTAGCGGTTGTGCAAGACCCTTCCGAATGCTCATCGATATACCGTAACAAGTGTGGAAGGAGTTCGAGTTGCAGAACGTCCTCGGCTTCTGCCTTCTTCCCTTTTGCAGGGTCTTGAGCCAGCTCGCGAAGGTCCGCTAAGAAGAACGCGGAAGCAGACTCGGCGAATCGAGCTGGATCGTCGATTGGGCCACCGTCTCGCGGCGGCTCAGGAATCGTTGACAGCGGTTGGATGTATTTCTCGCGAAAGCGATCCAGCAGGTCAGCGGACCGCCCCAGCATGTATTGTGAGCGATGGGATTCATCAGCGATCACGACCATGTCTGCGGCATCACGCACGAAGTCTCCTGCCGCCTCGCGGAGTTCCGACTCCCAATTTGGATTCCATCGCAGGATGGACCGGAGGGTTGATGACAGTAGGTCGCGAGCTTCCTTAACCAGCTCGGCGTTGCCCGTAGAGGCGTCATCGGGAGGTGATTTGTCTGGCAAAGGAGTCGTGCCCCTATGGGACGGAAAAGGAGTCGGTCCAGGTCGCCGCCAAGGTCGATTTGTACAGACCGATCGCTTTGACAATTGGCGCGGCCCACATCCGCCAATGCAGCAGTGGGTCAAATGCACTTAAATTCTTGCGCTCGTGATCTCAAATTGCAACAAGGCGTCGCAAGACAGATGCTGGCGTGCCGTCGTCATGGCAAACGCCGCCATGGAACGTGATGGGGCGGACAGTCGGCAGGGGCGAGGCCAACGGCCAGCCAGATCAGTGCGACGAGTGTGGAGCCTAATACTACCGCGCTAAGTTGATCTTGTGTGCGTTGGGGGGATGGTGCAAATTATTGGCGTCGCAGGGGGGCGAGCTGGGGTCGGAGCCGCTAGCATGGACGCCGAACAGATTCGCCGATTGAAGCCGGAATTGACGGGTTACTTGCACGAGTTCGACGACTGTTTCGCTCGTCGAGACACGCGGGCTCACTTTCCGCGGTACGTCGAGGGCCAACTGTCCGAATTGCCCGGCAAGAGTTGCGAGCCGATGGCGTTGGCCGCCGGGGTCGCTCCGCGAACGTTGCAGGAATTCCTCGCTCAACATCGCTGGGACGAAGACCGCATGCGACGCCGAGTTCAGCAGCTCGTGATGCGCGATCACGCGGGGCCGCACGCGATCGGAGTGATCGACGAAACGAGCGACGTCAAGAAGGGGGACAAGACGCCCGGCGTGCAGCGGCAGTATTGCGGCTGCGTCGGCAAGCAGGAGAACGGCATCGTCACGGTCCACTTGGGTTACGCCCAGGGGGACTTTCACGCGCTGATCGACGGCGAACTGTTCCTTCCTGAAAGTTGGTCGGAGGACCGCGCGCGGTGTCGCGCGGCCGGCATTCCCGAGGAGATGGTCTACCGCCCGAAGTGGAAGATCGCGTTGGAGTTGTACGATCGGGCCGTCGCGGGCGGCGTTGAGCTGGAGTGGCTGACTTGCGACGAGGGCTACGGCGGAAAACCGCTGTTTTTGCAGGGTCTGGACGGTCGGCAGCAGCGCTTCGTCGCCGAAGTCCCCACGACGTTCTCGTGCTGGCCCCAGCGGCCGCGCGTCACGGAGCGACCCTTTCGACGCGGCGGTCGCGGACGACCCCGCAAGGTTCCGCGGTTGGTCGCTGCAGCGCGCGCTCCGCAGAACGTGAAGGAGCTCGCCGAACGCTGGTCCGTGCTGCGCGATCAGGCGTGGGCTCGGTACTACGTGAAGGACGGCCAGAAGGGACCGCTCGTGTGGGAAGCGAAATGCGCCCGCGTCGTCATGAAGAACGACGACGGCCTGCCGGGCGTCGAGCTGCATCTGGTCGTCGCGCGCAACGCCTTGGATCACGACGAAGTGAAGTACTTCGTCAGCAACGCGCCGGCCGAGACGCCCGTCGGTGCGCTGCTGTTGGTCGCCTTCTCGCGGTGGCGCGTCGAACGGTGCTTTCGCGACCAGAAGCAAGAGATCGGGCTCGACCAGTGGGAGGGCCGTTGTTACCTCGGCCTGAAACGCCACTTGATCCTGTCGTGCGTCAGTTACTTGTTTCTGACCCGTTGTCGCGAGCGGCTGCGGGGGGAAAAACCCGGAGGTCACCGTCTGCCAAGTCCACGCCGCCGTCGCCGCGCTGCTGCCCAGCTGGTGGCTCGCCGGCCGCGCCTCGCCGACGCTCATGGAACACACGGCCCACGTCATCCAGCACTGGCAACAACGTAACGCCGCCGCCCGCAAGAGCCACCGCAAGCGAACGCTCAAAAAACTCCGGAAAATCGGCGTCATTCTCAAAGACCTGGTTCGCTGTCGATGGACCTAACTTAGCGCTGTAGTACTAAGCGGGATGCTAATTACCGCGAAGCAACTGCTGGTTTTGACGATGTGCGCTGCAGTCGGAATTGTCGTCTGGTCGGCGCTGATGTGATGAATGCCACACGTTTGTTGGAGAGAGCACCTTGGCGAGGAAGACTACCAAAGTGCTCGGAGGGCCATCCGCATATCAGATACGGTCGTGGGGGCGCTCGTTTTCTTTTCTGCTTGGGGTCGCGGCGAAATCGCTAGCAGTCCAGATTGCGGACAGTTGCAAAAACCTCTGGCTGATTGCGTGACACCCGTCCATGCATCGCAGCGGAATCGGTGTTGGGAGTCGGGCCGAGGCGTCGCAACGGGGCACAGGCGATTCTGTGCGGTCGGTTTCTCTCGCGGCATGTGCTGCGGCACGGATATGCGCGGGCAGTCTGCCGACCCGTTCTAAGCGGTCGGCATCCCCAGCGTGGACGATAGTGCAAATGCTGCAAGTCGATAATCCGGTAAACTACCGGATCACGTCTGCGGCGTTCTCCCAAATACCGCTATTCTTGGAGAAAAAACGACAAACGGCGAAACGGTTTGCAATAGTCGGCGATGGCGGTACAATCTCCAGAATGTCCGGAAAACGCCGAACAAAACGCGAATGTTCGGGTCCGATCGAGCCAGCCTACGAATCCGAAGGTTGGAGGTTC
>JAGQOU010000296.1 GCA_020427145.1 Planctomycetales bacterium
ACTCGACGAGTTGCGCGCGCTCGCTCCTCACGTCGGGACTGAAATGGATCAGCGCGTTGCCCAGCTTCCCCGCCAAGCGTCGGGCCATGCTGCTGCCCTGATGGGGCGTGCCGATGAACACAACGCGCCGAATCATGGGCACGGGCGTAAAGAAAAACTCGCTAGCCAACTGCTGCCGCACCTCCGGCGGCGCCCGTAGCGTTGC
Source organism: Planctomycetales bacterium (assembly GCA_020427145.1). Taxonomy (GTDB): domain Bacteria; phylum Planctomycetota; class Planctomycetia; order Pirellulales; family Lacipirellulaceae. The sequence continues at coordinate 206 of JAGQOU010000296.1, forward strand.
GAACGAATCGTTCGCAATCTCCCGCCAAAGGAGGTTGTACGAGGCCGTCGTCTCCATCTCCGCCACCAGTCCCCCCAAACTGTGCCCGACGACGACCATCGAGTCGAGCGCCGCATCGGCGTGAGCCGGATCAAACGTGCTGCGTGCCGCGTACAACTGACGGCGAAGCGCGGCCGCCGACGCCAGCACCTCGCCGCCGGTCGGATAACGAAACGTCCAGAACTGGTAGCGCTGGTAGAGATCTCCCTGCGACTGCAGTTCGTTGAGCATGTCCGACCATGTCACCGGGTCGGAGTACAAGCCGTGAATAAGAACGACCGGCATCTTGCCGCGCTGATACGGCTCGAGCATGGCGAGCTTCGGCCGCACGGACGTATCGCCCGGCGACGTAAAACCACGCAGGTATTGCCGCGGCGTTTCGTCAACGACGGCCGCCAACGGCGCCGTCAAATCGCGCGCCAGCGGACGCTGTCCGCCCTGCCAGACGATCGAATCAATTGCCAGCGGATTGTAAAATTCCAGCGCGAATCCGCGCGCCGACGTCCCGCCCGGCAGATCATGCCCGCCGCCGATCGGCCGCAACACCGCCGTGGCCCCAAACGGCTGCCAGGCGTTCATAAACTCATCGCCAGGCGATTCGGCAATCCGTTCGACGACCATCGGGACGCCGATCCCGGGATTTCCAATTCGTCGCGCGATGGTCGGGGCGGAGTACTCGCTCGCAAAGCTCAGTCGCGAGAAATCGGCCGGGCGCCACGGGAATCCGTAGTAGCGAAGCGGAACGACTCGGCGACCGCCGTCATCGACCACCAGCGTGCCCCGCGGATCAAGGCGTCCGTAACGCTGCCCGGCATCGAGCAGACCGGTCATCGCCTCGCAGTAGACCTGCGCCGTCGGACCATCCGCCGTGGGCAGCAGCGACGCTTGGGCCGCCGCTCGGTAGAAGTAATCGACGGAGCTTTCGTCCCCCTGGCGATCAAGCTCGCGGGCCCAATCCAGCGCGGCTTGCGCCGCGACAAGCTCGCTCGAACCGGCGTCGGCCACGGGCCGCAACGCGCTGTATCGAGCGCGATTCGCGGCGCAACCAGTCGCCAGCGCGACTGCCGACAACAGCAGAATGACTCTCAGAGTTGCCCGGGCTGAGCGGTGGTGCGCTGAATGCAGCCGGGAGGTCATTGGCGCGCGGCGGGGCTAAGGGAAGAATTGCTGCCTAAACATACACTCAGAATGGTCTGGAAGCGGCGTCCGGCCGCCGCTTGCGGACTTGAATCGTTCTCCCCGCCGTCGCACGATTGGTAAAGACGCTGTAGTTTCACGCGCGTGCGCGACCCACCCGGACGATCCTGTCGCAAGCAGTCGCCAGCGGAGCCGAAGTGCGCGCCCGCACACCCCCATGGCGACGAAGTCAATCACGCTGCGGACCCCGCAATGGTGTCAGGCACCAAATCGAGATATTGGTTCCTGACAACTTTTCTCGACTTTTCTGGCCGGCTTAGACGAACGGTGCATTCTACACCGCGCCTATGGAATGTCCTTGAGAGCAATTCGAGCCCGATGTCCACATCGCATGCATGTGCCCTCGAAAACCAATTCACCGTCGACCTCGATCTCTACGAAATTCTGAGGAACCTTTGCGAGGCGGCCGCAATTTTCACAAAATAGATTTGCCAGAATTGCCTCTTGCTGCCACTGGGATCTACGAGAGAACTTGTTCGGGCCGCCCCACCTTTGCGAATTCATGCTCAAGAGCCCCAAATCTCTTTTCTCTTTGATCAAGCTAACCCAGAAAAGGTGTCAGGAACGAATGGCACTGTCGGCCGGACGATGCTGCGGCAGGCGGGCGTCGTCGGCTTGGCGTCAGCTAGGCAAACCGCCGCCGCGAACAGCGCCGGTCGCCTGATGGTGATGTCAATAGACGCTGCTGCCGCCCTGTCTGCAACCGACGCCGTTGTTGTCGTGGATGCTGATGGAAACTGGGTCGGCGCATCGAGTAAAATCCGTGGCGGGGAAGCCTCGCCGGGCGCCATGTCCACGAAGGTCTTCCGCCGCGGCGATGAATGCCGCCCCGCCGTCAAGCATGCCACCCCTGAGGACAGGTGTGAGCATGGCGCCCGGCTCGAAATGAGACGAACGGCGATTGCGACGGAAGTGAAGAGTGTGCAACGCCTTGCGACGACACGCAAGGCGTTGCGAACTTGGCGGCAGATTGCCAAGTGACCCCGACGGGACTCGAACCCGTGTTGCCGGCGTGAAAGGCCGGAGTCCTAGACCGCTAGACGACGGGGCCGGTAGCTCGCACTGGCGCGAGCGACTCAGCTTGTGAGGAACCAGCATTCTCGCGGGTCGAGCGATCTCGTCAACCCGCGTTTTGTCGCGTCGCGGGCGACTTTACGGGCGGGAATTTGGCCGGTCTGGACGGGGCTGGGCGAGGCGTCCGGGGCTAGTGCATCCGTCGCAGGGCCGCGGCCATGGCCGCCAGCAGCGCCCACGCGCCGGGTTCGGGGACCGCTGAGACCGGCGCCAAGGCTGCCGCTGCGGTGGAAAACTCGCCCTGCCACGCCTGCAAATCCTGCCCGTCGACCATGCCGTCGCCGTTGGCGTCGCCCAGGGAATTGTCGGTTTGGCCCGTCTGGCCGACGCCGCGCTGCCAAATCAAAAAGTCGCGGCCGTCGACCGCGCCGTCGCCGTTGAAGTCGGCCGTCGGCCCGGTGGCGATCACGGGATTCCAACCGTCGGAGCCCGCCAGCCAAGCCTCCTTGCTGAAGGCCGCCGCCTCGACGGCGGTCAGTTGGTGCGACCAGCTGACCCGCTGCGACACGTCCAGCGGATTGCCGGCCAGATCCATGCTGTTGTATTCGGCGAAGAATGCCGTCGCATGGTTGTTGGAGCCCGACCAAATCGACCAGCCGGCGGGGTTGATCAGATCGCCCATTTTCGTGTCGATAAATACGGCCCGCGAATAGGGCTGCCAGGGGCGCCCCAGATAGACGGTGCCCGTTCTCGCGGGGCCGGTGATGGTGGAGTTCTTGAACACGTAGCCGTTGGTCTCGGCGGCCGCCTCGCGCGCCTGGGCGGTGACGTAGCCGCTGGCCTTTGCCACGAGCGTGGCGTTCTCGAAGTAGGCCGTCCCCCGGCCGTAAATAAAATCGACGCTGCCCTCAACGTACGAGTCGTAGAAGTATTGCCGCCCGTACTCCGACCGCAGCGTGTCTTGCCAGCCGGTGAACCGCACGTTGTTGAAGATCAGCCGGTCGGCCTTGGCGTAGATCGCCAGCGCCTGCACGCCCGGACCGTGCGTGTTGGCGAAGGTGAGATTCTCGGCGATGAAGTCGTTGCCGCGCACCACCGTGCTGGCGTGAACGGTCGATTCGTTGGGGGGCGTGTTGGCGGTTTCGTTGAACGCGAGCACGGTGTCGGCCGCGGCCGCGCCGTGTCCGCGGAGCGTGACGAAGGGCTTGTTCGACGGCACGTTGACCCGCTCGGTGTACGTGCCCGGCATGATGTCGACGACGTACCGCTCGGAATTGGCGGCGGGCACCGCATCGACGGCCGCTTGCACGGTCGAGTACTGCCCCCCTTGCTGGGCCGTGCCCACAACGAGATGCACCTCGGCCCGAGCCGGACTGCTGGTCGTGAGCAGTACGCCCGCCGCGACGGTTGCCAGCTGTAGGATCACTCGGTTCATCGGCGACGTCCTCCCGCCGCCGCAGCGGACGCGAGCAGGGCGGCAATTCCCAAGGCCAGCGCCCAACTCGACGGTTCCGGCACGCTCGCCGCGGCGCCGCTGGCTGGCGACGACTGGCCAAACAGTTCGCTCCAGCCGTCCAGATCCGCTGCGTCAACGACGCCGTCGCCGTTGGCATCGCCGTGGGAATTGTCGGTTTGTCCGGTCAACCCCAGACCGCGCTGCCATGTGAGAAAATCGAGCCCGTCGACGCTGCCGTCGCCATTGAAATCGGGGTTCATGGAGCTCGCCGCGGTCACCGCCAGGACGCCCGTGGTGAACATTTGGTACGTGTCCCACTCCAATCCGGCCGATAGGGCCGGCAGCGCCACGGACCAGCCCCCGGTCACCGAGCCGAAGTCGAGCAAATCGAATGCGTCGCCCAAGGCGGGCGCGTACCCGTCGAGCATGACGGCCAGCGTCCCCCCCGCCGCAAGATGACCGTCAATCACCATGCGGTCGTACTCACCGAGATTCGGCCCCGCGACCTCCAACGCGATGGTTCCGGCGAGCATCGTGACATCGCCGACGACGTGCGTCTGACCGACGCCCACGCCGGGGGAAATCTCGCCGCCGTTGTTGATGAGCGAGAACTCGATCTCGTCGGCCGACAACACGCCGCCGGTGAATTGGAAGTCGCCGGCGGCGCTCTTGGTCAGCCGCGCGGCGCGGAGCAGGCCGCCGCTCACGTCGAGCACGCCCTGCGACGTCGCCGTCCCGCCGATGGTTACCTCATCCTCAACCAACAGCCACCCGTCGGTCACGGACAACGTGGCCGCGTCGCCGGGGCCTGTCGCCACTCGCACGGCGCCGGCGTGCTGGCCCACCGCATCGACCACGACCGTGCCGGCGTTGACCTGCGCTTCATCGAACCGCGACGGCTGCCAGCCGATATCCCAGTTGGTGATCTGCGCGTAACGGCTATTCGTGGCGCCGGAGAAAACGATCGGCTGCGGCGCCGGCCAGGCGGCGATTTCATTCAGGTACTCTTCGAGATTCGTGTATCCGTCAGCGTCGAAGTCGCCGTTGTTGTCGGCCGCCCCCGGGTTCAAACCGTGGGCGCCTTCCCACGCATCGGGCATGCCGTCGCCATCCGTGTCCCAGCCCGCCGGCCGCGTTTGCAGCGGCGCCGCCAGCACGTCGGCCCATTCTCCCGCGGGAACCGTGTTGGGGATCGACCCCGTGCCGGCGCTGACCGAATCGATGATCCGCTGATCGATGGGATTGCGATCCCACCAATTGGCCCCCGCGAAGGCAAGCACGCGATCGCGGCCGGCGACGGCCGAGTCAATCACCCCGCCGGCCACGGCCAGTGGCGAGGCCAGCTGCGTCTCGGGGCCCGAGAAGTTCCCCCAAGTGACCGCCACGGCGTCGTTGAAGTCGCCGTCGGTGACGCCGTCGTACAGATTGCCGCTTTGGTAAATCTGCGTGGCCGGCCCGGCGGAGCTGAAGATCGTCGTTCCCCGGTTCACACCCTTGGCGTAGAAGTTGTTGATGAAATTCGTGCGGCTGGGCTCCTCGGCACGCGTGTTTGTGTTCAATGCTGAGTAGCCAGCATTTTCCCCGCTTCCCCAGTTGTAAATCACGTTGTTGTAGAAATTTGTCACCGCTCCAGTGCTTGTCTCGCTTCCTAGCCGTGGCATGCGTGATTTGTTGTGAGCATAGAGATTATGGTGGTAAGCAAGTGGCGCGTTGTTGTTCTCCGTGTTGATGATGGATCCAAAGCTGTGGCCATAGGCGTTCAGTCCCTCGGCAATCAGCGCGTACTGCACGGTGGTGTTGTTCACTGCGTCGGTGGCCGAGATGCCTTCGTCCGAGTGCCAGGTGGACGTCACGTGATCGAAAATCGAATTGGTCGCCTGCGTGGAAATCCCGTCGTACGTGAAACTGCTCGGATTCACCGGGTCCTGATTGGGTCGCACCGTGAGATTTCGGACCACGAGGTTGTCGCCGGTGAACTTGGTCCCCGTGCCGGCGATGGTGATCCCCCCTGGCGCCGTTTGCCCGGCGACCGTGATGTTGCTTTTGCCCGAGCGGAACCAATACTGCGAGCCGCCGCCCGGCTGGTAAATCGTGCCTCCCACGTCGAAGACAATCGTGCGCGGCCCCGCCGCGGTGTTGACGCCGTAACGAAAGCTGCCGGGAATCACGCCGTCCTTGTCAAAATCGAGCGTCGTCACGTGATAGACGTCGCCGCCGCGGCCGCCGCTGGCCGTCGCCCCGGGTCCCTCGGCTCCGGAGAAGGCGGGAATTTGTGCGACGCCGGAGCCTGCGCCCATGACGAACGTCGCAACGGCAAGCACCCCAGCACAGCGAAAGAGAAGAAACGACACAACTGCTCCGGCAGATAACGGCGTCGTCCAGCCAAATCGCCGCGAGTTCACGCGAGCGCGCAGCGCGGGACGGGAGAAGATCGTCGAAGAGCGAGCGAGGCGCGTACGCAACCGCTCGGCATGCCTCAATGGTCTATCGTACGATGCCGCGGCGTTGCGTCCTACGGATAGGATTTGCAGGCCAAGCACGAAAAACCGCAAACCGTGGCGTCGTCGCGGGGCGAGTTTGTCGTTCTTCGCAGGGGCGCGCTGAAGTAAGTCGTGAGCGCAAAAAAAACGGGCGTCGCAATGCGACGCCCGTGTGGCTGACTTATAAAATGCAGATGTGTGCCAAGGTCCGTGCGGATTCGCCCTGCGGGACGAACACCCGCGCTGGGGGGGCTATTCGGCCGAACCAGCGCCGGCTTCCTTCGGCGGCTCAGCGTTCACCGGCTGATTTCGCCGAATGGCCTCGTAGACCTCGTTGCGATGCACGGGCACTTCCTTGGGCGCTTCCACGCCCAGGCGCACCTTGTCGCCGCGGATCTCGACCACCACGATCGTAATGTCATCATTGATGACAATACTCTCGTTCTTCTTGCGGGATAGCACTAACATCGCACGATTCCTTCATGTTGGCGACTGGCGGCACTGACCGCTCCGGCGGCGAGGATCCAGTCCGTGAACCCGCCCCGCACTCCCTTCACCTCAGGCAGGGTGCGTACCGCGAGTCCGCTTGGGGGCATCGTTCAATTCCCCTCGTTCCACTCTACGCGGTGGAAATGGCGAGTCAAGAAAAGTTACTTGCGTTGTGGTCCCTTTTTTGCTAGGGCTCCCCGCATGACCGTCACTCAAGCCTTAATGTGACCCCAGTCCCCCCAGATTCCTCAGTCGCAACAGGTCGTTTTTCCCAATCTTGCGGCTGCGGCAAGTCGGACGGCAATGAACGTAACACTCTGTAATAAAAGAACTTGCGACTAACCCCGTCGTTCGGGCTCCGCTTGGTGCGCCCACTGAGGCTTTCGAGTCGACTTCCGCGACCATTGCCGGCCCCGGCGGCGGAAATATGTGCGAACTTGGCTCGTTGCGCTGCTCATTGCGCGACTCAATTGTTGGACACCCCAGGGTCGTCCCCGGCCGGAACCGGTCTCCAGCCCCGCTGCGGCGGGCGGCGGCAACCTGACGCCGCGAGGCAGACGCACGGTTCGGCGGTGCTCAATGCCCCAACGGGAATCGCTCGGCGAGGCGGCAGCCCTCGCAAGGCCGCGACGATCCCGCTCGCCGCGCAACCGCTACGCCGGTGAGAAAAGGTGCGCATTCGCGCGATTTCCCCCCTCTCGTCCGGTTGCGACTGCGTGATGCAAACCTATAATCGGCGGTTTCAGTGACAGCAGACGCGCTCGGCTCGGCCGGAGTCGCGCGTGAATCGCCCCCTCCCTAGACTCACATACTCGCCGCCGGCAACGGTCGGGCGAGTGCAGGACGCCGCCGCCTCAATGATTGCTCGGCTCAAGCGCGTATCCCCCTGGTTGGGTAATATTTTCGAAGCGGTGCATACCGTCGCCTACGGCATGTGGGTAACGCTGCGGACCGCGATCAAGACATACAATCCCAAACGCAAGACATTCACCGAGCACTTCGCTTACCCCGAATTGCCGGTGCCCGTCGCGCCGCGTTATCGCGGCTTTCATCGGTTCGATCTCACCACCTGCATTGCCTGCGATCAGTGCGCCAAGGCGTGCCCGGTCGATTGCATCTATATCGGCAAGGAACGCGCCGAAGGGAGCAAGGGCTTCCAGATCACCGGCTACACGATCGACTACACCAAGTGCATGTTCTGCGCGCTGTGCGTCGAGCCTTGCCCCGTCGATTGCATTTTCATGGGATCGACCCACGACCTGAGCTGCTACAGCCGCGACGGATGCATCGTCGACTACTCGCGTCTGCCGCTGGACGTGGCGTGGGGCCGAACGACGCTCAATCCCACGGCCGTGGCGCAGTCGAAGGTCATCACCGAACCGGTTCACGGCGGCCCCAACACCTAACGACCCAACGACTCGGCGCGACTCGCGTCGTCAATTCCCCCGCAACGTATTCACCCACATCGTTTCGGCGCCCGGCTGACGCCGGCCCCCTCGCCCATGGCCACACCTACCGCAATCGTCGCCTACCTGGCGTTGTTCGCCGGCGCTGCGGGGATCTTCTTGTTGGCGAATCTCATCGTCGGCCGGCTAGTTCGGCCGTCGCTGCCCAACGAAGAGAAGCTCGAAGTCTACGAATGCGGCGAGCCGACCATCGGGTCCAGCTTCGTGCAGTTCGACCTGCGATTTTACGTTGTCGCGTTGCTGTTCATCATTTTTGACGTGGAAGTTGCGTTCTTCTTTCCGTGGGCCACGGTGTTCGGCAAGTCGACCCGGTTGGCGGCCGAGAACGGCCCGACCGCCGCGATGACGGCCGAAGCGTCGCCCGGTGAATTGCCTGAGGGCGTTTCCACGGTGCTGCGAGAGCTGGGCGTCCGCGATCCGTCGGCGCCCACGATTTCGTACAACGACGTGTTGACGCTGGCTGAAGAGCGGGGCGCGTCGGCTCGCACGATCGACCGACGCCGTACCGAGATCTCCAAGGCGGCGGCGGACTCCACCGGCCCGGCGCTGAGCGACAGTCTCACGATCACGGAAGCCGCCACGATCCTGGAAGAAATGGGCCGGGCCGCAACGCCCGCCGAGGTGTCGCAAGCCGCCATTCGCATGAGCGCCCGCCGGTTGGCGGCGTCGACGATTGTCGACATCGGCGTGTTTTTCGCGGTGCTGATGGTCGGTTTCTTTTACGTCTGGAAACGGGGCGACCTCGACTGGGTTCGCTCGGTGCAAAGCCAACGCGGCGAACTGGTTCAACGCATGCACCCCGAGGCGACGGAAACGCCCCGTGGTCGTCCGGCGGGTTCCATCCTGTCGGCGTAGCGCAGCGACATGCCCGTCGCGGACCCGCCCCGGTTGTGCGAGCATCGCACCCGACAGACGCCTTCGGCACTGCCATCCGACTCGACAAAGAATCAAATCGCACGGGCCCCGAGCGCCTGTGCTTCACCATTCCGCGGCAGAGCGTTTTATGAGCGGCCAAGCCTTCGTTGATCAACTCAAACAGAAGTTCGGCGACAAGATTGCCGGCGCAAACTTCGAGAACGTTGATCCCTGGATCGAGGTCAGCGTCGATGGGATCGTCGAGGTCTGCAAATACCTGCGCGACGAGCCAAGCCTGGCGTTCGACTACCTCAACAGCGTTACCGCGGTCGACTACCTGCAGACCGACCCCAAGAAGGCGGCCAAGGCCGACTTTGAGCCGCACATGCAGCTGGTGTACCACCTGTTCAGCATGCAACACAAACACAGTTTGGTGCTCAAGGTGATGTTGCCGCGGTGGCGCGACGACGTGGAGGGGCAAATCCCCGCGGCCCCTTCGGTGTCCGGCATCTGGAGCACTGCCGACTGGCACGAGCGCGAGGTGTTCGACCTGCTGGGCGTGAAGTTTACCGACCACCCCAACCTGCGACGCATCCTCTGCCCCGAAGACTGGGAAGGCCACCCGCTCCGCAAGGACTACGAAATGCCGATGGAGTACCACGGCATCCGGGGCAGGTAGCCCGCACGACGCCTCGCCCGTCCTCACCGACCAACTGACAACTCACCACGGACCACGGACAACTCACAATGTCCACGCTTGTCGACGATCCCCGCGTCATGGAATTTGACGTTCGCACCGACGAAATGTTGGTGAACATGGGCCCGCAGCATCCCAGCACGCACGGCGTGCTGCGGCTCGTGCTGCGCACCGACGGCGAAGTCGTGTCCGAGGTGACGCCCCACCTGGGCTACCTGCATCGCTGCGCCGAAAAGATCGGCGAGAACCTGACGCCGCGGCAGTGGATTCCCTACACCGACCGGATGGACTATCTGGCGGGCATGAACATGAATCTCGGCTGGGCGCTGACCGTCGAGAAGTTGCTGAAATACGAACCGCCGGAAAAGGGTCGCCACCTGCGCGTGATCATCGCCGAGATGGGCCGCATCGCCAGCCACTTAGTCGGCATGGGCGCCTACGGCCTCGACCTGGGCAGCTTCAGTCCGTTTCTGTACGCCTTCCGCGAGCGCGAAAAGATCCTCGATCTGTTCGAAGAAGCCTGCGGCGCCCGGCTCACCTACAGCTATCTCACCGTCGGCGGGGCCACGGCCGATCTGCCCCGCGGCTGGCTGCAAAAGTGCGAGGCGTTTCTCGATCAGTTCGAGCCCCTGATCGCCGAGTACCACACGCTGCTCACCACCAACTCGATCTTCATCAAGCGCACGGCCGGCATCGGCGTCATGTCGCGCGAGATGGCCATCGACTTCGGCACCAGCGGCCCCGTGTTGCGCGGCAGCGGGGTCGACCACGACCTGCGGCGCGACGGCGAAGAGATCTACACCGCGATGTACGACGGCTACGCCTTCGAGGTCATCGCCGAACGGAACGGCCACTACCCCAAGGATCACAAGTACCCCGCCGTGCCGACCGAAGCGATCCTGGGCGATTGCTGGCACCGGTTTTACGTGCGAATGCTCGAGGTCGTGCAGGCGATCGATTTGGTCCGCCAGGCCATCGATCGCTACAGCACCGCCGAGGGAGACTACGGCCAGCCGCGCAAGCTCAACGAAAAGCTGCCCAAGGGCGAAGCGTATCTGGAAACCGAAAGCCCGCGCGGCCAGATGGGCTTCTACATTGTCAGCAATGGCGAAGCGATTCCGTGGCGCGTGCGGGCGCGCAGCAGTTCGTTCTGCAACCTGTCGGTCACCAGCGATCTGTGCCGCGGCTGCCTGATTGCCGACATCCCGGCGATTGTCGGCTCGTTGGACATCGTGATGGGCGAAATCGACCGGTAATTACCGGCTATTCTACGCAGTTCGCCCACTCTGCCGGCAGCAGTATAATGCGCCCCGCGGCGGCGTTCGCGGCTGTCCGCCTCGATTGCGCACAGAGTCGCGAACCATGCGCAGCCGAAGCGCCCCGGCCGGTTCTCTTTTGCATTAGAATGGGAAACCGAGGACGGCTCGGATTCGACGTGCGCGATGGCGTGTGCGATCATGCCGCGTGGGACTCGCTGGATCAATTCCTCCTCGCAGCGCCGGACGTCGCTCGTCCATTGAGCGCTGTTGGACGGATTTGGGAGCACGATATGCTGGATCGCTCGCCAATGCGAACGTGTCGCGTGAAGCGTCGTTGCGCGTACTGGGTCATCGTCGGAATGACTCTCGCCGCGTCGATGCAGTTCAACCGTCAAGCGGGTGCAGCCGAGGACGCGACGCGCTACATGTCGGCCGAGGCGGCGGAGTTTTTTGAACGCACCGTGCGACCGGCCCTTGCGGAACATTGCTACGAGTGCCACAGCGGCGCTGACGATGATCTCCAGAGCGAGTTGCGACTCGACACGCTCGCGGGGCTGGCGCGCGGAGGCGCTGCGGGCCCCGCCGTCGTACCCGGCAACGTCGACGAAAGCCTGCTCGTCTCAGCGGTCCGCTACGAAGCGTTCGAGATGCCTCCCGCCGGGCAACTGCCGACGCCAATTGCGGACAATCTGGCGAAGTGGGTTGCGATGCTCGACGACGGCTTCGCCGCGGCTGCTGAGCAGTTGCCGGTTGGCGAGAGCGCCCCGGTACAGTCCGGTCCGCATTGGTCGTTCGTCCGACCGCAAGCCGTGGACCCGCCGCCGGCGCCTGCTGGCGAAAGCGTCGGCGAGATTGACCGCTTCGTCCGCGCCGCCTTGCGCAACGCCAACCTGGCTCCTGCCGCGGCAGCAACGCCGCGCGATCTATTAAGGCGTTTGCACTACGACCTCACGGGTCTCCCTCCGACCGCGGCCGAGACTGCGGCGTTTGAAGCCGATCCTAGCGACTCCGCTTATGAGCGCGAGGTCGATCGCTTGCTCGCGGCGCCGCAGTTTGGCGAGCGCTGGGCCCGGTTCTGGCTTGACCTCGCGCGCTACGCCGACACGCGCGGTTACGTCTTTCAGGAAAGTCGCGACTACCCCAACGCCTGGAAATACCGCGACTGGGTCGTCGGCGCTTTCAGCGGCGACATGCCGTATGACAAGTTTATTGTGGCGCAACTCGCCGGCGATCAACTGGAAGATCCCGCGGTGGCGCCAGCCTCCGGGTTCCTGACGCTCGGCCGACGGTTTCTCAACAACCCGCACGATATCATCGACGATCGCATCGACGTCGTGACGCGCGGCCTGCTGGGGCTGACCGTCGCGTGCGCTCGGTGCCACGATCACAAATACGACGCGATTCCCACCGCCGATTATTACTCGCTGTACGGCGTGTTCGCCAGTTCCGCCGAGACGGCGCGCGAGGATCTGCCGCCGGCGCTCGTGGACAAGCCGGAACCGGTCACGCCGGTCGTGTTCCTGCGGGGCAATCCGGGCATGCCCGGCCCCAGCGTGCCGCGAGGGTTCCTCACGTGTCTCTCGACCGACGGGCCGCGGCCCTTCGAGCACGGCAGCGGCCGGCTGGAATTGGCCCAGGCGATCGCGTCGCCCGACAACCCGCTCACTGCCCGCGTGTGGGTCAACCGCGTATGGGCGCATCTGGCGGGTCGCGGACTCGCTGCGACGCCCAGCGACTTCGGCGTGCGCGGCGAGCCGCCGACGCATCCCGAGTTGCTCGACTGGCTCGCCTGCCGATTCATCGCTGACGGTTGGTCGACCAAGGCGCTCATTCGCCGCATTGTCTTGTCACGCACCTATCGCCAATCCTCAGCCCCCGCCGACAACGGCTCGGCGGCTCTCGCTGAGAATGTCGACCCCGAGAATCGCCTGCTGTGGCACGCCCGCCGCAAGCGGCTCGACCTGGAGGCGTTTCGCGACAGCGTGCTCGCCGCCGCCGGTTCGCTCGACCTGACGGTTGGCGGGCCGCCCGTGTCGATCGTCGACGACGACGCCCCGCCGCGCCGTTCGTTGTATGGGTTCATCGAACGGCAGAACCTGCCCGCGTTCTTCCGCACGTTTGATTTCGCCAATCCTAATACCCACACGGCCGCCCGCGCCGAAACGCTCTCGCCGCACCAGGCGCTGTACATGCTCAACAGTCCGCTGGCGATGCAAGCCGCCTGCCAACTGGCGGCGCGCAGCGAAGCCGCCCTGCGCGACGGGCAAGCGGACGACCCCAGTGGGGCCGGGGCGATCAGTGCGCGTGCCGGCGACGCTTCGTTCAACGAAACACAGGCGCGCGTCGCCGCGATGTTCCAATTCGCGTTGGGGCGCGCGGCAACGGATGCAGAGATCGCCAAGGCCGCCGAGTTCATCGCCGAGGGGCGCGATCCGCTGGAAGATTCGCCGCCGACGCGCAACCCGTGGAACTACGGCTGGGGCGCGTTTGATCCGCAGTCGCAGCACGTCGATTTCCACGCGCTGCCGCATTGGACGGGTGACGCGTGGCAAGGCGGCCCTGCCCTGCCCGACCCCGCGCTTGGTTGGGTCACATGGCGCGCGGGCGGCGGCCACCCGGGCACGCCCGATCATGCGGCGGTGCTGCGCTACGCGGCCCCCGCCGGCGGCCCCTGCCGTATTGCCGGTCGCCTGGCCCACCCCGCCGAACAGGGAGACGGCGTCCGCCTGCGGCTGGTCAGCAGTCGCGGCAGCGTGCTCGGCGAGTGGGCCGTGCATCATGGCGAGACGCTGATTTCCGTGCCGGATGCGACCCTCTCCGCCGGCGACGAGTTGTACTTTCTCGTCGATTGCCAGGGCGGCGACGCTTACGACTCATTCGAGTTGAGCGTGGAAATCACCGCCACGGACCCGTCCGCGGCGCCGCGCGTCGATCGATTCGCCGATGGTTTTCACGGCCCCCTGCCGCCGCCGCTCGATCGCTGGCAGCAGTTGGCGCAAGTGTTGTTGATGAGCAACGAGTTTATGTACGTCGATTGACCGGCTATGTGCTTTCGCTGTTTTCGCATCGTTCCCCTTTCGATTTCGCCGACGCCATGATCAATCGACGCGACCTGCTGACGCGATGCGGCATGGGGCTGGGCGCCCTCGCATTGGGCGAGCTTCTGGCCGGCGAAGCGCAGGCGTCGCGCGCCGTCAATCCGTTGGCCGCGCGCCAGCCTCACTTCGCGCCGCGCGCCAAGCGGGTGATCCACCTGTTCATGAACGGCGGGCCGTCGCATCTCGACACGTTCGACCCCAAGCCGGCGCTGCGCCGCTACGCCGGACAGATCCTGCCTGGCGACACGCCGACGACCGAGCGTCCGACCGGCGCCGTGCTTGACACGCCGTTCAAGTTCCGCCGTCACGGGTCCAACGGAATTGAAGTCAGCGAGATCTTTCCGCATGTCGCCAAGTCGATCGACGATATCGCCGTGATTCGTTCGATGCACGCCGACGTCCCGAATCATGAGCCGTCGCTGCTGTTGATGAACTGCGGCGACGCCCGGCAGATCCGCCCCAGCCTGGGTTCGTGGCTGGTGTACGGGCTGGGCGCCGAGAATCAGAATTTGCCGGCGTTCGTGTCGATGTGCCCTGGCGGCTACCCGATTCAGGAAACGCAGAACTGGCAATCGGGATTCTTGCCCGGCATTTTTGAAGGCGCCTATCTCGACACGCAGCACGAAGCGGTGGAGAAACTCATCGAGCATATCCGCAACGGCCGTATATCGCCGGGTCGGCAACAGGCGCAGTTGCGTTTGCTGTCGGAACTCAACGCGCTGCAGGCCGGTCCCGCGCCCGACCCGGCGCTTGACTCGCGCATTCAGTCATATGAGTTGGCGTTTCGCATGCAGACCGAGGCGGCCGAGGCGTTTGACGTCAGTCGCGAACCGCAGGCAGTTCGCGACATGTACGGCCCCGGCGTGCAAGCGCGGCAGATCCTCATTGCGCGGCGACTGGTGGAGCGGGGCGTGCGGTTCGTGCAAGTCTGGCACGGCGCCGGCCAACCGTGGGACGCCCACGACGATTTGGAAATCAACCATCGCAATCTCGCCGGCCAGTGCGACCAGGCCATTGGCGCCCTGTTGGTCGACCTCAAACAGCGCGGCCTGCTGGAGGAGACGCTGGTCATCTGGGGCGGCGAATTTGGCCGCACGCCGACCGTGGAGTTACCCAAGGAGGGACTCAACGCCGGCAAGGTGAACGGCCGCGACCACAACCATTACGGCTTCAGCATGTGGATGGCCGGCGGCGGCGTACGCGGCGGGTACGTCCACGGGGCGACGGATGAGTTCGGCTTCCGCGCCGTTGAGAACCGGGTGCATGTCCACGACCTGCATGCCACGATCTTGCACCTGATGGGCTTCGACCACACCCGGCTCACGTATCGTCACGCGGGCCGCGATTTCCGCCTGACCGACGTGCATGGGAATGTCGTCAATGAATTGCTCGCCTAGAGTTGGCTTCAAGCCCCCCTCTCCCCTGAGGGGAGAGGCTGGGTGAGGGGCGAAATCATCGAGCAAGACAATCCCCCGGCCCCCTCCCCGCGGAGGGCAGGCAAGTTGTTTCAAGTTGTTTTTTCTTCGCTGGCGCCAAGAATCTCGCGCCGGCGGCGAAGCACCTGATAGGTGTTTCGCTTGTCCGAACGACCCTCTGCGGATCGTCGAGCGACGCCAACCTCCAAACTCATGGAGAGTGCGTGATGAGTCTCTCGCTCCAGTCTCAACGCTGCGTCGCCGCGAAACTTGCACTGCCCGCGGCGTGTCTGCTGGCGATTGTCGCCAGCGCCCCGCCGGCGGCCGCTCAATCGCAAGCCGGCAATCAAACCGATCCCCGCATCGTGACGATCGATCACCCGGGCGATGCCCGCCCCGCGGTGCAGGTTGCCCTGCCGGCGGGTATGTTCGCCGACCTGCGCGGGCTGGTCGACGCGGCGCTGGCCGGCGCCGGCGAGGCGTTGCAGGCTGACGGCGGCGAGAATCAACAAGCCACCCGGTTGGCCGCGGAGCATATCGCGGCGATCCGCGAGGTCACGCAAATGCTCGAGGGCGCCATCGAAGAGGTCCGCGTGCAGCTCTACGACGGACGAAATGGCGAATCGCTGCCAATTTCGGTCGAAAGCGTCGCCGACCACTATGCCAAAAAGCTCACCGCCGCCGGCTGGGACCAAGTGGTCCGGGCGAGCGAAGGCGACGGCTCCGCCCACGTTTTCCTGCTGCGCGATGCGGGCGCCCTGCGCGGCGTGTTCGTCGTAGCGGGCGAGCATGGGCAGATGGCGCTGGTCAACGCGGCCTGCGACATTTCGCCGCAGCGACTGAAGGAGCTCACCCACCGGCTGACGAGCTTGTGGTTGGAAGTCGGCGGTCGCGAGCAACTGCAGCACGCGGCAGAACGCCTGCAGCGGGTGCATGAGCACTAAACGACGTCGAGCCGAGCATTCCGTTGCTCTCCAATTGTACGCAGGGGCGGCGGCGGGCGAATCTTGGAGGATTCGCCCGCCTGCCGCCTCTGCCTTTTCTTTGCCCACCTCGGACCGCAGCCACGACAAGCCGTGACGGATGGAGCGCGAGAAAAGATTTCCTTGCCACGGCGGGCGTTGTCGGCTAGAAGATGTCCGAGGCTGCGAGATGCGACGCCGCCTCAACACATCTTTCTTCTTGCCAAGGAACGAGATCGATGAGCGGCGTACGCGTATTGGTGGGGACGCGGAAGGGAGCGTTTATTTGCACGGCCGACGGCGACAGGGCGAAGTGGGACATCAGCGGCCCCCACTTTGCCGGGTGGGAGGCGTACCACGTCAAAGGCTCGCCGGCCGATCCCGATCGCATTTACGCGTCGCAATCGAGCGCGTGGTTCGGGCAGGTGATGCAGCGTAGCGACGACGGCGGGAAGACTTGGAACGCGGTGGGCAATCAGTTTGCCTATGACGGCGACCCCGGCACGCACCAGTGGTACGACGGCACGCCCCATCCGTGGGAATTCAAACGGGTGTGGCACTTGGAACCGACCGCCGACAACCCGGACGAAGTTTACGCGGGCGTCGAGGACGCCGCACTGTTTCGCACGACCGATGGCGGACAGTCGTGGCACGAGTTGCCAGGCCTGCGCACCTGTCAGGGCCCTCAGTGGATGCCCGGCGCCGGGGGCATGTGCCTGCACACAATCTTGCTCGATCCCGTCAACCCGCAGCGCATCTTCATCGCCATCTCGGCCGCCGGAGCCTTTCGCACCGACGACGGCGGCGCCACGTGGAAAGCGATCAATCGCGGCCTCCATTCACAGCACATTCCCGATCCCACGGCCGAAGTCGGGCATTGCGTGCATCGCATCGCACGTCATCCATCGCGGCCCGACGTGTTGTTCATGCAGAAGCACTGGGACGTGATGCGCAGCGACGACGCGGGCGACAATTGGTACAAGGTGAGCGGCAACCTGCCCACGGACTTCGGTTTCCCCATTGAGGTGCATGCTCACGAACCGGACACGGTGTACGTGATTCCGCTGAAGAGCGACGCGGAGCGCTATCCGCTCGCTGGCAAGCTGCGCGTCTACCGCAGTCGCACCGGGGGCAACGACTGGGAGGCGTTGACCGACGGACTGCCGCAGGAAAACTGCTACGTGAACATCCTCCGCGACGCGATGGCGGTCGACCAACTCGATTCGTGCGGCGTGTACTTCGGCACAACCGGCGGGCAGGTTTACGTTTCGCCCGATGGCGGCGATCATTGGTCGACAATCGCGCGCGATTTTCCCGCGGTTTGCTCGGTCGAGGTGCAGACGCTGCCATGATCCGCGTTGCCTTGCCGCTGCAGCTGCGCGAGTTGGCGCGTCTCGAGGGCGACCTGGAAGTGGACGTGCCGCCTCCCGCGTCGGTGCGCGCCGTGCTCGACGAAATCGAGCGGCGCTACCCGTCGCTGCTGGGCACCATTCGGGACGAAGCGACGGGACAGCGCCGCGCCTTCCTGCGTTTCTTCGTCTGCAACGAAGACTGGTCGATGGAGTCGCCCGATGCGCCGCTGCCGGCGGCGGTCGCGAGCGGCGTTGAACCGCTGTTGATCGTCGGGGCCGTGTCGGGGGGGTAACTCTGGCGTTCCCTCGCTCGTAGCGAGCCGCGACGCAGGGCCGGGATCAACCGACAGTTGCTGCAGAATCTGCGCGACGAACCGCCTACTTCGGCAACGGCCCGATGGCGTAAGCAACGCCCGCACGTCCGTTGACGACGCGGAACCAGGAATGGTCGACAACCTCCGTGATCTCAGCCACGTCGCGCCCCGACCACGCGGCAAGTTCCTCCAGCGGGCATTCCGAGCCGTTGCTGTAGAGGTAATCCCAGATTTGGTCGCGAAGTTCGTCCATGTCTTTGACGGGGGCGTCTTAAAGAAAGTTTGCAGCGGGGGAAATCGAAGCGACGTGCGATGCACGCCATCGCGAGAACGGGTCGCTACCGGCGATCGCGTCGCATGGCAGTGTACCCCTCAGTGGTCAGACTGTACCCGGCGGCAAAGTCTTCCTTGATGAGCAGTTCGCGTTCGGTGAGCCGCAGCAGCGAATCGGCGTGCTTCTCGGCCAAGGGACCAGGGAAACAAACCATTTCGCCAGGTCCCACGAGATACACGCGAAAGACTTCCATCACGGCGGATTCGTCGGTTGTCAACATGTGACTCGCTCTCTGACGCGTTTAGTCCTGGGGTTGTTCGTCATCGCTTGGCGGATCGTCGCTGGCGACGGGAACAGGATTGTCTTTGCGCTCCTGTCGGCGTGCGCGCTTCTCTTCCGCCTTGCGCCGTTTTTCAATTTCGCGGCGCATTTTCTCAAAGGTATTCTGGTTGCGAGCCATGGCCTGCTCCGTGCGTGGATGCGGATCGGTGCGTCGGCCAACGCGAAGCGCTCGCATGGACGCGGACAGACAAAAGGGCGTCGCCGCGCGACCGCGCGGCGACGCCTTCGTCACGTCTGGCGCTTACCAACGGCGTCCGCCGCCACCGCCGCCGCCGCGGTTACCACCGCCGCCGCCGCCGCTGCGCGGCTCGCGAGGCTTGGCTTCGTTGACTTTCAGCGGCCGACCTTCATGCTCCTGATCGTTCAGCGCGGAGATGGCGCTTTGCGCATCGGCGTCGCGTTCCATCTCGACAAATCCGAAGCCTTTGCTGCGACCCGTGTCGCGGTCCATGATGACCTCGGCGCTACGCACCTGGCCAAACTCGGCGAACAGCGCCTCCAAGTCATTATTGGTGACGCCGTAGCCCAAATTTCCGCAATAGATCTTTTTTCCCACTTAACAACTTCCTCGCACAATGCGATGCAAAAGAGAGAATCAACGACATAGGGGCTCGCCACAATGCAAGCGGGGTCGTGATTCGCAAAAGGAGGGACGGTCGAAGGAGCGTGTGGCCGTCCCGGTAAAGAAGCGGCATCGCAAGCGCGATCGGCAGAACCAACTCGCGTCATCCTAGCAGTGCGGCCCGGAAAAGGACATCGCCAAAGCGGGATATCGGCGGGAATCGCCCGCAAATCACCGGCAATGCGGCCGATTATGCGGTTCGGCGGTTCAACCGGACTGTCTTTGTCCCTGCAACCAGAGCGGTTGCCCTTGCCGCAAATCCGCCATGTGCTATCCTTGGTGCATCACCAAGGTGTGAGACCTTCCGGGTTCGCGGTCCATTGGGCCCCCGGTTGCGTTCAATCGACTTCGATCAAGTCGGCTCCCCGTCCCGGTTTGCTTGCGTCATTCGCGAGCCCTGCCTGCCGGGTGGTTTCTGACTTCGACTGCGTTTGATTCTCTTGCCCCTTGCGGCCTCCGCCGGCCTTGCGTCGGCGTCGTTGCGTGCTCGCATTGTCGCGACCGCCGCAGGCCGACGACTTGGCAAACGTTCCGCCCCAGGTGGAACGAGCGCAGCGAGTTCGTGCCGTCTGTTCGCCCTCCGCGGGCGCGGGCTGCGCCCCTGCTGCGCACTGCAACGAAAGTATCGATGAAGACAGAGTTTTCCACACTCGGGTTGGCTGAGCAGTTCCTTCGCGCCGTGGCTGCCGAGGGTTACGAAACCGCCACCCCCATTCAGGCGCAGGCAATCCCTGTGGTCCTGGAAGGCCGCGACCTGATTGGTTGCGCCCAAACCGGCACCGGCAAGACAGCGGCCTTTACGCTGCCAATGCTCGACCTGCTAATGCGATCGGTTCCGCCCCGCGACGAATCGGCGCCCAAAGGACGACGCCCCCGCGGCGCCAAGGGCGAGCACCCCAAGCCGCGCACGCTGCGTGCACTCGTGCTATCGCCGACGCGCGAATTGGCCGCGCAAATCGGTTTCAGCCTGGCTCGCTACGGCAAGTTTACGCCGCTGCGACAGACGGTGGTGTTCGGCGGCGTTTCGCAAGCCAGCCAGGTCCGCGCCTTGCGACACGGCGTGGACGCGCTGGTCGCGACGCCCGGCCGCTTGCTCGACCTGATGAACCAGGGATTCATCGATTTGTCAAAGATCGAGATCCTGGTGTTCGACGAAGCCGATCAAATGCTCGACATGGGATTCTTGCCGGATCTCAAGCGGATCGTCGCCGCCGTGCCGCGGGAACGCCAGACGCTCATGTTCTCAGCAACCATGCCGCTGGCGATTCGTCAGTTGGCGCAGACTTGGCTTCGCAAGCCCGTGGCGATCGACGTCGTGCCCGTCGCGACGCCGGCGGAACGCATCGCCCAGAGCGTGTTCATGGTCGACAAGAAGCGCAAAGCCGATTTCCTGGCGACGTTTCTCAAGCAGACGCCGCACGGGCGGACGCTGGTGTTCAGTCGCACGAAGCATGGCGCCGACAAGATTGTGAAGTCGCTGCTTCGCGCCGGGTTGCCGGCGGCGGCGATTCATGGCAACAAGAGCCAAGGCGCCCGCACGCGCACGCTCGCCCAATTCAAGGGCACGAACCCGCCGGTCCTGGTGGCCACGGACATCGCGGCGCG
>JAGQOU010000297.1 GCA_020427145.1 Planctomycetales bacterium
CGCATGTCGATGAAGTCGTTGACCACCACGCCCCCCAGGTCGCGCAACCGCAGTTGCCGGGCGATCTCGCGGGCGGCGATCATGTTTAGCTGGAACGCCGAATCCTCGGCGCTGCCGTCGGTGCGAAAGTTGCCGCTGTTCACGTCGATCGCCACCAGCGCTTCAGTCTGGTCGATGACCAGCGAGCCGCCGTTTTTCAGCGGGACCTTGCGCTGGTTGATCCGGGCGATCTCTTCGTCGAGCTTGTAGCGGTGGAAGATCGGCTCCTTGCCTTCGTACAGCTGCAGTCGGTTGGTGTACCGCGGCATGACGAACTGCAGGAATTCCTTGGCCCGTTCGTAGGCGGCCGGCTCGTCGATCTGGATCGTGTCGACGTCGCCGGTAAAGATATCGCGGATGGTGCGGATGATCATGTCGCTCTCTTCGTAGACGTCGCACGGGGCGGGCGCCTTCTTGATGCGACGAACGATCACCTTCCACAGCCGCACCAGGTAGGCCAGGTCGCGCGACAGCTCGCGCTTGGTGCGATCGGTTCCGGCGGTGCGCACGATGAATCCCAACCCCTTGGGCGGGTTGAGCTCGCGGAGGATGTCGCGCAGGCGGCGGCGCGCGTCTTCGTCTTCGATCTTGCGCGACACGCCGATGCGCCCCAGCGCGGGCATCAGCACCAAATAGCGGCCCGGGATGCTGATGTACGTGGAGAGCGTCGGCCCCTTGGTGCCGATGCCTTCCTTGATGACTTGCACGAGCAACTCGTCGCCGCGGCGGAAGATCTCCTGGATCGGCGGTTTGATGCGCGGACGCACGCCGGGGCGCATCCGTTTGCCATGACCGTTGCGGCTGGTGGAGCGACCGTTTTCGCCGACTTCATCCAGCTCGTCGTCTTCGTCGTCCACGTCGTCGACCTCGGCCGGGGCCGGGCGACCGCCGCCGCGGGCGATCTCCTTGTCGGGGTCGTAACCGCCCTGGCGGAAGTACTGCGGCTCGACGTCGCTGATATGCAAGAAGCCGTTGCGCCCGACGCCGAAGTCGACGAAGGCGGCTTGAATGCTCGGCTCCAGGTTGACGATTTTGCCTTTGTAGATATTGCCGACGTAGTTGTCCTGGCTGCTGCGTTCGACGTAGAGCTCTTCGAGCGACCCGTCTTCGACAATCGCGATCCGGCATTCCTCCGGCTGCGCGACGTTAATCAACATCTCCTGTTTCATGGAAACTCTTTCTGGTGTGCAAGGCGCCCGTCGGCGGGGTCGCAAGTGCGGCCTGCCGCGCTGCAGCGCGTGGAACAAGGGGGCGCGGCATGCTCGCGGTCGCCCAAGCGGCGATGAGTGACAAGAGTGCGAACATGGCGTCACGCCTGGTGTGGGGAAACCGCCGACGATCGGCGGTATGGTGATTTGGGCGATTCACCGCGAAAAGCGATGCGAAGCAAACGGCGAATGTCGAATCCGCATGACGAACCGCTTGGTCGTCATGCGGCATTCGTCTTCGTCACCTCCTCGCGTCGCTCACGGTGAATGCTGGCTCTCTTTTCTTCGTTGTTTGCGTCTTCGTCAAACTTTCGTTCCCGGGCCTACACCGGGAACTCGGGGAACACTTTGGTCAGCTCTTCTTTCAAGTAGGTTTTGATGTCGCGGGCGTTGTCGAGTTTTAGCGCGTGCTCGGCGACCCTCTGGCATTGGTCAATGGCGACGGTGCGGCACACGCGTTTGATTTCGGGGACGGCCGACGGCGTCACGCTCATGCTGCGCAGGCCCAGGCCCAACAGCAGCATCGTGTACATCGGGCTGCCGCACATCTGGCCGCACATGCTGATGGGGACGCCCGCCTTGTTGGCGCTGTTGATCGCCATTTGAATGAGTCGCAGTACGGCCGGATCGGCGGCGGTGTACAGGCTGGCCACGTCCTTGTTGCTGCGGTCCACCGCCAGGCAATATTGGATGAGGTCGTTCGTGCCGATCGAAAAAAAGTCGACCTCGTGGACGAACATGTCCATCATCACCACGGCAGCGGGCACCTCGACCATCATGCCGACCTTCATGTCGCGATCAAACGCGATGCCAGCCTCCTCCAGGTCTTCCATGGCGTCGGCCAGCACCATCTTGGCCTGACGCAATTCCATCAGCGTGCCGATCAGCGGAAACATCAGCCGGATATTGCCGTGGGCGCTGGCCCGCAAAATGGCCCGCAGCTGGGTGCGAAACATGTCGCGGTTCTTCAGCGCCAGCCGAATGCTCCGCAGTCCCAGGAAGGGGTTGCGCTCGTCCTCGGGGTCGGGCAGGGTGCGCAGCTTGTCGGCGCCCAGGTCGAGCGTGCGAATCACGACCGGGTGATCCGCCATCGTCTCGGCGACCTCGGCGTACGCCGCATGGTGGGCGTCTTCGCTGGGGTCGTCGTCGCGGCCCAGGTACAGAAACTCGGTGCGATACAGCCCAATGCCGTCGGCGCCCCGATCGAGACACTGATGCACTTCGGCGGGAAACTCGATGTTGCCCAGCAGTTGAATTCGCTGGCCGTCGGTCGTCTCGGCGGGCAGCTCGCGCAGCCGCTCGAGCTTCGTGGCCAGCGAGCGCTGTTCTTCAACCTCGTGGCGATAGCGGGCGAGGGTCTCCTCGTCGGGGCTGAGGATGACCATCCCCTGATCGCCGTCGACGATCACGGTGTCGCCGCCCGAGACGTCGGTGAGGAAGCCGCCGATCCCCACCACCGCGGGGATGCCAAGGCCCTCGGCCACGATCGCCGTGTGACTGCCCGGGCCGCCGACTTCCGTGGCCAAGCCCAGCACGAACTGCGGATTGAGGTTCGCCGTCTCGCTGGGGGTGAGGTTGCGGGCGAGCACCAGCACCGGCGAGGTGACCTGAGAAAGCTCCTCGCGACGCTGCCCGAGCAGATTGCGGAGGATGCGTTTCTCGATATCGAAGATGTCGTTCGCCCGCTCCGACATGTACTCGCCTTCAATTTCTTGAAAGGCTTTGGCGTAGCGGCGCAGCGAGCGGCTGACGGCGTACTCGGGCGAGTAGTGGCGATTGCGGATCAGGTCGACGATCTCCTCGCGGAGCCGCCGATCGTTGAGCATCTGCAGATGGGCCGTGAAGATGGCGGCGTATTCGTCGCCGAGTTGCGTCTGCACGCGGTCGCGATTGCGCTGGACTTCGGCGGCGGCGGCGGCCAGGGCGCGGTCGAGCCGGCCGAGTTCTTCGTCGACGGCGTCGCGCGGAAGGAACCGCCGGGGGATCCGGAATCCCTCGTTGTCGACGACTAGCGCTTCGCCGATCGCCACGCCGGGCGAGACGGCTATGCCCTGCAACCGTTGCATCGCATGCTCACGGCAGTGAAACTCTCTGCGGCGTCGTCACAGGCGAGGGCACGCATCAAAAGCGTCTGTCGCCGAAGCCGGCGGCGCAGGCGACCGCGGCAAGCGGCGGCGACTGCGCAGCAGGTATCGGAGGCACGGCTTCGCCCGCTGGCGCAGGCGAAACCGAGGACGGACTCTTCCTTGCGTGGCGTCCCCGCACTGCTGTTTCGGCAGCGCGAAAGATTCCACTGGCTTGGTTTGGTCAAAGGCGGCGTTTGCCGCGACTTCGTGAAAACTCACGGAGAGCCGTCAGCAGCGGCGCCTCGACTGGTGATCTGTTGGTGGTCGAAGTCGCTTTGCACGAGGCGAACCAACGCGTCCACGGCCTCGTTGGCGTCGGCCCCGGACGCCTTCAATCGCAACTCGGCGCCAGGCGCGGCGCCCAGCGTCAGGACGTTGATGATGCTCTTCGCGTCGACGCACACGCCGTCGCAAACGACTTCGATTTCCGACTCAAAACTCATGGCCAGACGCGAGAATCGCTCGGCGGGGCGCAGGTGCAGCCCGTGCTCTCCGACGACTGTCACGATGCGCTCGACGACTGGCGTTTCCATCGCTTGATTTGTTGGGGGCGGCGGCGGCTGGCGCACCTTGCGGTGCGCCACGATCGCGAACGCGGCGCGGGTGGCCGCCTTCGCAAGCTGGGTTTACTTGCTGAACTGGTTGCTGTCGGCTTCTTCCAGCAGTTGCCACACGTCTTCGGGGAGCTTGGTCTGCTGCAAGAAGCGACAGAACGTGTCGTCGCGCAGCTGACGCGAAATGTTCTCCAGCGCCCGCAGGTGATCGCCGGGGCGATCGGGCGGCGAGACCAGGAGAAACAGCAGGTGGACCTTTTCGCCGTCGAGGCTGTCAAAGTCGACGCCCTCTTCGCTGACCGCGACGGCGCCAACCAACTCGCTGACGCTGGGGTGCTTGGTATGCGGCACGGCCACGCCGCGGCCGATGCCGGTGCTGCCCAGTTCTTCGCGTTTGAGAATCGCTTCGACGATTCCGTCGAACTGATCCTCGGAAATCTTGCCGGCTTCGAGCAGTGATGTCGCCATCTGACGGATGACGTCGTCTTTGGCGTCCGCCTCGATGTTGGTGCGGATCGCGTCGCGACAGATGAAATCTACGAACTTCATGTCTTGGGGTACCTTGTACTCGATAATCCCGCCGACGCTGACGCGCCGGCGGCGTATGTCCTCAACTCGCCCCGTTGTGCAGGTATGCCTGGGGCGAGTTGTGTGAAGGGTGTGGCGGCTGATGGAGCGCAACTGAGCTTGGCGGACGATCTCCAGCGGCGTCGGAGCGGGCTATTCGTCGTCGATCTCGTCCGTCTCGGCGGCTGCGGCGGGCTCGGTTCGCTTGGCGTCGGGGTCGCGACTGCGCTCGTGAATCCGTTCCTTGTGCTTACGCAGCTGCTGTTCAATCTTCTGCACGGCTGACTCGACCGCCGACAACAGGTTCTCGGCCTGTTCGTGGGCGACCAGATCTTGCAGGTGTTCGGCCGACACCAGCAGGTCGACTTTCGGTTTTTGAGGGTCTTTTAAGTCGACCGTCAATTCAATGGCGGTGAGCCGATCGAAGAATCGGTTGAGCTTTTCCGCCTTGGCAGCGAGTTTGGCCTTGGAAGCCTCGCTCAGCTGGCCATGTCGGGTCGAGATGCTGATCTGCACTGAGACCTCCAGAGCTGCACATACACAAACCTGCCCGCCGCGGATCGCGGGCGGCGAGGATCTCGCCACGCACCAACCGCGCTGTCGGGCTCAACAGCCCCGTATTCTAGCGATTTGCCCCAGACGCCACAAACCGGCCCGTCGCAAGGAATTGGCGAGCGGTGCGGGAAGCCGACGGGTCCCCGGGGCGGCAAATTACGGGGTTTTGCCGGGCTCGCCTGTTTGGCCGCCGCTTACGGCTCCGCCTGCTGCGGTAGCAGGTCGTTTTGCTGAAATCGGTTCCAAATGACCCGCAGCTTGCGATCCCGTTGCTCGGCCGTTTGTTCCGGCCGATACCCGAATCCAGTGGTACCGGTCAGATCGCACAGATTCTGGAACGCCAGCACGCGGAAGTCGAGATCCTCGCTCGCCAGGCTCCTGAGCACGCCGGCCATGGGGCCCGCCTGGATCGCTTCCCGCGAGTCGCCGAGGTCTTCGGGACTGTAGCCGACGACCAATTCCATCAGCGCGGCAGCGTCGCGCTCGCCGCGCAGGGCCACGAGGGCGTCCTGCAGAGCGGCGGCGGCCTGGGGATCCTCGGCCAGCGACTGCCGTAGCGTGGCGATCAGCCGTTTCCAGTAGGCGCGCTGCTCGGCGTCGCCGAGGGCTTTCACGAGCGGCTCAAACAGATCGACGTAGGCGGCGCACTCCGAGGCGAGCGTGCGAATTTCCCGCAAACGACCGGCTCCTTCGGGGTCGTTGAGTTCCAACAGCGCAATATTCACCGGGGCTCCCGGTTGTAACGCCGGAGCAAGCTCTTTCTGGGCGCGACGCTGAATGTCGGTGACAACCTCGTGATCAATCCACGTCGGCAACTCCTCGATCGGCCGGCCCGTGGCGTCGTTGTCGGCCGAGGTTTTCCATTGCATCGGCGCGGTGAGGGGGCGATCGCCGGCGGCGTCGATCAGGCGACCGCTGCCGGTGGTCAGGTACCAGGTGATGGTGCGCGGTGCGGTTCCGGCGGTCGGGTCCGAGCCGGGGACGAATCGGCCGCTGACTTCCACCGCCAAGGTCGACGACGGCTGCAATTCCACTACGTGCGAGCGGTCGTCGACGACCAATTCGACGCGATTGCCGTTGAGACCGGCGTTGATGATCAACCGTCCGCGCGGAACGACCAGGGCAAAGTCGGCGGCCGGATCGCCGGGCAGGTTGGCCGCGGGGGCGACGGTCATCTGCGAGCCGCCGGCCATATAGATGTTGGCGTCGCGGAGGTTGACCATCGTGCGGAAGGTGGGCAGCGTGAGCAGTTGCACCTCGTCGGCCAGGGTGGTGCGTGGCGGCAGTCGGCGCCATTGCCCGGAGTCGCCGTCGTAGCCCAGCAGCATGTCATAGGCGCCCATCATGCCCAGGTAGGCGCCCAGCGGTCGCGGCCCCGCGTCGTCGGCGGGTTCCGTGCCGTCGGCCGTCGGCTCGTCAGTCGCGTCGAGACCCGCGGGGGGCGCCGCGACGGCCATGCCGTCGGCGCCAATCGGGGGGCCGAGCGGTTCGCTGCCCAAGCGGGGCGCCGGCGATCCGCTGGCGGCCATCGCGACTGAGTCGTCCGCCGGCATCTCTGGCAAATCGGCGGAGTCCAGCGCCGGTGATGCCGCGTCGTCCCCAGCGAGCGGGCCGATCCGCGGTACGGGCGGGACGTCCCCTTCGTCGGTTGTCATTTCCCCCACATCGTCCGCAGTCATCTCGACTTCGACATCGTCGACGACTTCCTCCCCTTCAAATGTCATTTCGGGAGCCGCCGACGGGTCGTCGAGCAGCGGGGCGGCCGGGGAAGCGGTTGAGGCGTCGTCGGAATCATCGACGGGCGATTCCGTCGCATCGTCAGCCATGGCGGCAGAGGGTTCTTCCTCCGCGCCGTCAGTGCTGGCGATGACCGGCGGCGTGAAGGCCGGGGCCTCGCCGCCGCCCGGCTGGAGAGCTGCATCGTCTTCGCCCACGGGCGCCGTGGGGCCGATCTCCACGCCCTCGGCAAGAGATTCATCGAGTTGGGCCACCTCGTCCGGCAGTTCCTGTTGGCCGGAGGAGAAGAGCCAGAACGCACCAGCGCCGCCCGCCATGGCCGCGACCACGGCGAACATCATCCGCCGCTTCCGACGTTTCACTTCGGAGGCGACCCGGAGGTATTCAGGAACGCTCTGCGTTTGCTCGGCGGGCGTCGCGGCCGGCGACAGTTGAGCCGCTTCCACACGGGGAGCAGACTGCGGCGCGGGCGGCACAGATGCGGCGGCCCCTGCCGAGGGCGTATGCGCCGGCTCGATCCGCAGCGATTGGCCTGGCTGGGCGACGGTCTTGCCCAACTGATACATCCGCCGGCGCAGGTCGGGGTCGACTTCCGCCGGTTCGCCCAGCACCATCGTAAGGATGTGGTGACACGAGACCGCTTCGGCCAGCAGCATGTCGCCCTGATCGCCGGGGGCGAGGCAGGCTCGCTCGAATTCCGCCACGGCCTCGGGCGACAGCGTGTTGTCGAGATACTCGGCCATGGTGTTGGCGTCCAACTCGTCCGATCCGCCGTGCAGGTCGCCCCCGTCGCCGGCGGCCGGGTCTGGGGCGCCAAGCCGCAGGCGCCGCGAAGCGTCGCGCGAACGGTGGATCAACTCGGCGGCAAAATCGCTGGCCTCGATCTTGCGACCCAACTCCTCGTGGTCGGCCGGGTCCAGGATGTCATCCATGTAGGCCAGCAGCGTTCGCAATGTCAGTCGCATGGGAGTGTCTCGTATGACTCGGCAGTTTCGCGGAATCGATTCAGGGGGCGCGAGAATTCATTTGGGGGCACGATGCGCCTCTACCTTTGTTAGTGGCAAAGTCGCGTCGGTTTGATGCAAGAAACTGCAGGGAATTCGCAAGTCGTTGCGAGAAAGGGAGTTGCAGAGCGGACTTCGGCTCGCCTTGGCAACGCTGTGTCCCCACGACGGTCTGCTGGGAGTTTGGTCGTGCTGGGAGCTTAGTCCCGCGGCGGGCCGGGGAAGGCGACCAGGACCAGCGTTGACGCCATCGCCAGAAAACCGGCGACGAGGCCCGGGTGCAGGGTCGGCGGGGCGGCGGGACCGGAGGCCACGACGACCATGTCACGCGGCTCCCAACCGTCGGCCGTGCGGACCCACTCTTGGGCCCTGGCAACCGAGCGTGAGCCGTGCAGCATCTCGGCGCGGGTCACCAACGCCGCGAGCGAGGCCACGAGCAACAGGGTTGCGAACAGGCGGGACACGTCGGCGGACCCCAGCGTTCGAGAAGTCGGGCGCCACGGCAGGGTGCGTCGTGGCGAGAAGAGGTTGCCGACACCAGATCGCAACCAGGGTGCCGGCGGGCCGCGGGGCGGCAGAGAGCCTGTATTTCTCGGGTTTCACGCCGGCAGGCCGCGCGGCGCGAGGCGATAAGTCAACGCCCAGGTGCGGCGGGCGAGGTCTTTTCGCCACATGCGGGAATGCGGCAACGCCCGCGAATCCAACGCCCTGAGCAATAAATTTCTCAAGAGGGCGGCACGCACTTGCCGCTGGGCTGACGCCGCGGCGGGGAGGGTGGCTGGGGACGCAGCGCAGCGGAGCCCCCAGGCGCGTTGCGATCATGCGCCCCGTGATTGCGGATTCGCATGGCGACCCGCGGGCCTGTCTCGCGCGCAATCCTGGCTGCCGATGTGCCGACGACGAGCAGACCGTTTGCGCGGAGACCAGCGCGCAGGGGGCCGCACGTTTTCACTGTGCGGCGCGACCGCTCCCATCCTCCGCGTCGATTTTCGGCACGTTAGTCGCAGCAGCGTCACGAGTTGCGACGCGACTTGGCGGTCCGTTTTGGCCGCGCGCATTTCCGCGTGTAAAATCGAGTAAGAACTTTTCCCGTCTCAGCGGAGCTGAGGCCTTTCGCTATTCAGCGTTGTCGCCCTTGTTACTCGGTCGTCGTCCCACGTTTTCGCCGCGCGTTTTGGATCGCCGGCGGCGCGGGTGCGGACGTCGACCTGTCATGTTGCTCCCCCATGAACGCCATCCTGCGTCAGCGCATTGGGCGCGTCCGCCGCGAAGCGGAAGGTTACCTCGAACTCGGCATGCCGGAGCATGCCCTCGCGGTGCTGCAGAAGCACGGCAAGCTCACCCACGGCGACGCCCGCGGTTGCTACTTGCTGGGCGAGTCGCTGCGCGAGTTGCATCGCTATCGGCAAGCCGTGTATCCGCTGCAGCGCAGCCTGGAGTTGATTCCCGACGACGTGAACGTGCATATGGCGTTGGCGTGGTGCTACAAGCGCACCGGGCAGTTGCAGCTGGCGATTGACCTGTTGGAGCACGCGCTGCAGATCGAGCCGGGCGCGGCGATCTTGCACTACAACTTGGCCTGCTATTGGAGCCTTGCCTGCGATCGGCGCCGCACGCTGCAGTATCTGGCCGCGGCGTTGGAAATCGACGGCAACTTCCGCGACTTCGTCTGGGACGAGCCGGACTTCGACCCGATGCGCAGCGATCCGCTGTTTCGCAGTCTGACGGGTATGACGGCGTAGATAAGGCGTGGGGTCGGGCAGGCCTCCATTCCTTTCTTGTCTTGCCGGCGGTCCGTTGTCTGTGATCCATGGCCGAGATTTGCCTGGGCTCAGACAGCGGCCGCCCGGCGACGGACCCACGAAAAAACCCGACCGGCGCCAAGGCGCCGATCGGGCGGGGGAAACGGGGATCTTATCGTCGGTCGCCGTGGGGCGAGCGGTTCTTTAGTAGTTCCACTCGACGCCGGCCTGCATGCCGTGCAGGATCAGCGAGCCGTTGCTGTTGACGTAGCTGTTCATCTGGGGGGCGTCGATGAACGCGCCGGGGACCTGATCGGTCGCCAACGCGACGCCCGAGATGCCGAGCACTCGCCAGCCGCCGTACAACCGGCAATGACAGCTGTACTGATAGCTGGCGCCCAGGCGCAGTTCGCCGATCATCGCCACGTCGGTCTTGCTGGCGCGAGCGTCGAAGCTTTGACCCGACTGGATGTACCGCAACATGCCCGTCGAGGGGAACTGGAAGTACTGGTGGACGTCGATGTCGTTGCCGTACAGGCCGAAGTTGGACGACAGATGCACGCCCCACTTGCAGCCGATGCGGTACATGCCGTTGCAGCCGAGCTGGAAGCCGTACAGGTCGTTAGTCACCTGGGCGTTGTAGTTCATGAAGCCGTCGATCGGAGCGGGGTACGCTGCGTCGACGTTGTCGTAGTCGACGCCGTACATGAAGCTTTCGTCCAGCTGCAGGTAGCGGAAGCCGCACAAGGTGACGCAGGAGAACCGCGAGCCGCAGCCGCAGCCGCCGCATCCACCGCCGCAGGCCGCACCAGCGCACGGATCGCACGTGCTGCACATCGAGTCGCAGCCGCCGCATCCCGCCGCGGCTGCGCCGCAGGTCGCGACCCCGCCGCCGTACAGCGGCAGTCGCAACAGATTCAATTCGACATTCTGCACTTCGAAGCTGCTGCGAACGCGGACGTTGCGAACCCAGATGTCGCCGCCTGTGGTGTGGTCCTCAGCCGGCGGAGCGTAGTCCATGTAATCGCGGAGCGGACGGTAACCCGAGCCCGGGTTGTACTCCAAACCGCGGGGATCCAGCATTGAGTACAGTCGGACCGTGCCGGTCTGAGCGTAGGACGCCGAGGCGGTTTCATCGAACAGCGTCCAGTAAACGCCTTCCAACCCCCAGCAGGGGCGGGTGCAGCAACCGCAGCCGTCGCCGTAGCCGCCGAAGGTGCGACCCAAGCGGAATTCCACGCCGGGTTGAAAGCCGGTGTCGACGTTGCGACTGGTGAGCACTGTGGAATTCGACGGCGAATAGCTGCCCGGGGGCATGCCGCCGTCAACAGCCATGGTCAGCGGTACTTTATCGCCATGGTCGCGTTCCATGAGCAGGCCGTAGACGCCGCCGAACCAGTAGTTGCAGCCGCGGGGGCGAAGCATGCCGCCGAGCCGTCCGCCGTCGCACTGGTTCAGACCGCAGCCGTAAGTCGAGTAGCCGCCGCAGCCGCCCGTGGCGCAACCGTAGCCGGCGTACCCGCCGTCGTTGCAACCGCCTGCGGCGCAGCCGTCGGTCGGGTAACTCTCGTAAGCCATCGAGGACTGAGCCGGCGCAGCGCCGGGGGTTTGGCAATTGCAACCGGGGCCCGTCGTCGCGCCGGGGTTGTAGCCGCCATAGTTTTCGGTGACCATCGGCGAGGGCGCCGGCGAATACGATTGCGAATCGGCCGGTTGCGAAGCCGCCGGCTGCGGAATGCCGGGCGCCACGCTCTCAGCCGGGGCGTTCAGCGACGGCTCGCCGTTCTGCATGGCCATCGCATAGCGCGGCTGAGCCGGCTGCTGGCCGTAAGCGATCTGCGGATTGTAGCCGTAACCCTGGGCGGGTTGATTGAAGGCCTGAGTCGGCCGGTTGTAGCCTTGAGCCGGCTGATTGTACCCCGGCGTTGGTTGGTTGTAGCCTTGCGCGGGCTGGTTGTACGCCTGCGCGGGTTGCCCGTAGTTGGGGCCCGGCTGATTTTTGTAGGCGGACGACCCCTGATACTGGGGCGGCGACTGCTGCTGCTGGTACTGTTGCGGTGCGTAGGGCGCATACTGACCGTGAACTTGTGCCGCAGCGGGCAGCAATGCCACGGCGGCCAGCAGTCCGCCAATGTGCCTGAATCGTTGCATCTCGCTCCGTCTCCTGTTTTAAGTGCTCGCCTCGCGTCCTTGCGAGGTTCAGGGCGGACGCCGACGGGCTTGTGCTCGGGCGGCTCGAAACGCGGAGCGCGTCAAAGCACACGGCAAAAGCCAGCGTGGCGGGAGGTCGCCCTGGCAGGTGGGGCCGGGTCCATTAGGGCGCTCGGGGCCCTGCTAAACCAATCGACCGCTACGACCCGTACGATGCGGCCCGGGTAAGAACCGGAACAGAAGTTTTCTGCGGCACGACCGGCGCCACAGGAGCAATCCGCAAAGTTTCACGCGCAGAGAGCCCGCAGCCCGCAAGGTTTGCCAGGTCGTCGCAGTCGGACCGAGTGATGGCGCGCTCCGTGGAACTCCGCACACCACGAAGCAGCAAGCCGGCGCCAAAGCACAAGAGGTCAGGCGAGGGGGGCGTAAGCCCCGTGTTGCAGCGCGAAAACAGGGGCTTACGCCCCCCGCTCGCCATGGGGAATATAGAGCTGGCGCGCGTCGGCAGCCGCTCAGGCCGCGGCGGCCGCCGGATCGACGCCCGCGCTGTACAGCGCCAACACTTCGTCGGCCAGGGCGCGATAGTCCTCGGCGCCGGCCGAAGTGGGGGCGTACTGAAAGATCGATTGCTCGAAACTGGGCGCCTCGGCCAGCCGAATATTGCGGCGAATGTGCGACTCAAATAGCCGGGCGCCTTGCCAGCGGTCGGCGGCCGTATCGCTGCGGAAGAACTCGGCCACGTCGCCGGCCACCTCGGCCGCCAGCCGCGTGCCCGACTCGTACAGGCAGAGCACCACCCCGGCCAGCCGCAGGCGATTGTTCAACCGGCGCTGCACCAGGTCGACCGTTTGCAGCAGTTTGCTCAAACCGTGCAGGGCCAGGTAATGGGGCTGTAGCGGCAGAAAGACGTCGTCCACGGCCGACAACGCGTTGAGCGTGAGAATGCCCAGCGACGGGGGGCAATCGACCAGCACGAAGTCAAACTCGTCTTGGCCCGCCACCGCGGCCAGTTCGTCGCGGAGGATCACCTCGCGGCCCACGACCCCGGCCAACTCCACCTCGGCGGCAGCCAGATCGATGTGCGACGGGGCGACCCGCAGATTGTCGCTTGCCGTCTGCCAGATCTCCGCCAACCGGGCGTTGCCTGATAGCACGTCGTAGGTGGTCTTCAGCTGGGCGTGTTGCGGACCCAGCCCCAGGTGCAGCGACGCGTGCGCCTGGGGGTCGAGGTCGATGAGCCCGACGCGCTGTCCGCTGGCGGCCAACGCCGCGGCCAGGTTGACCGCCGTGGTGGTTTTGCCGACGCCGCCCTTCTGGTTCGCAATCGCAAGAACGCGTGGCGCGGCTTCCGGTGTCTTGTCAGTCGTCACGGCTCACGTCTCCGAATTCGGCTTCACCCGCCGTACTACGGCGATCCGTCCGGAGGGCTCCGTCACGCTTGGATGCAATTCGACGTCAAAGCACCATTGTTTGCGTGCGTCCGCGATTTCCTGCCCGACGCTTTCACCCTTGAGAAAAACTCCCGCAGCGCCTGTGGCGAACAGCGGGGACGCAAGCTCGAACAGGCGGGCAAGCGGCGCAAATGCGCGCGCAGTCACCGTATCCACTCCGACGAGACGGGATACACTCGCATCGCTTTCGATTCGTGTCGATGCAATGTCCACAACGATTTCCATCCGTCTTGCGGTTTCGCGGAGAAATGCAGCCTTTCGAGTGTCGCTTTCCACAAGCGTAACGCGCAGATCCGGCGTCTCGGAGGCATGGAGCGCAATTATCAGGCCCGGAAAACCGCCACCCGAGCCGAGGTCCGCCAGGTGCCGAGTGCTGGACGGAAGGTGAGTGATGACCTGGGCGCTATCGGCGAAATGGCGATGCCAGATATCGGGCAGAGAGCGCGGGGCCACCAAATTCACCGCTTTCTGCCACTGCGCGACACTGGCAGCATAAATCTCGAGCTTTGCCATGAGGCTCGCAGGCCAGCCGAAAACAGCCTGGAACGCGGCAGCGTTATCGATCTGGGCGATCTGTTGGGTCCTTGTCATGCAGACCGCGCCCGAGCGACCTTGCGGAGGTGGGCACGGAGCAGCATCAGGGCTGCCGGTGTCATTCCATCGATCCGTGCGGCTTGAGCGAGGG
>JAGQOU010000298.1 GCA_020427145.1 Planctomycetales bacterium
CGCTACTTCAGACTAGAACGCGTATAATTCCGTTAGCCCGGCGCGCGGTTGTGTCTTAGCTTGCCCGCACATATCCATCAATGCGATGAGATTATCAGCAGGCGACCTGCTGACCGTCACTGATTGATCGCGTTCGTCATCGAGTCGTCTTGCGTGACGCGCGCGCGGTATCGCGGCGCCAAGGAGACCGACTCGAGCGACAGCAAATTGCCCTCTTTCGGTCCGTCCGACAGGAAAACCGGCGCGTCTGCTTGGAAGGGAAGGATCTCAAGAGTCAGCCCATCGGACTTGCGCAGCTCCGTTGCAAATCGGCGCAGACCGATTTCCATCGGGCGGCCGTTGTAGAAGTCGTCCATCAACAGCTTTTCGTCCGCCTTCACGCGAGCGACGTCGCCCCGGTAGCGGATGCGAAGCAGCGCGTCCGTGGCAACGGGATCGAAGTCGTCCGGCAATCGCAATTTCCAGACCGCGGCTGCCGTGAAGTCGCGGTCGTTCGGCGCCGTCGCCACGTTTTGCTTCCCGAACGGGATCTTCCGCGGCAAACCGGCTTCCTGAATCTGCTCGATGATGACTTCACCCGTTGTACGCGGGGGGACTTCGCACTCGATGCGAGAGGTCGCAACGACGGGCGCCTTGCCGAAGATGCCGTCGCGAATGAGGGTCTCCTTTAAGGGCGGATAGACCCAAGCGTCGAGCAACTCGGGATCTTCCGCGCGGAGTTCAAGCTCGCCGTTATCAAAGATCACGTCCGCCCGACTCAGCACCACGCGGTCGCATCCGGCAAGACGCCCTTTCCAGAGCGCGAGCGAGTCCGCCTGGCTCAGCACGACTAGGCGGATTTCGCGATCGCCGCCAACGAGCCGCAGTGCCACGTCGCGTCCGGACGTGACGGTTTGCGCGGCCCGGTTGGCAAATCGGAACGTGGCGGGCGCGCCGGGAGTTTCGGCGAAAAACAGCGTGCGCGAATCGTCGTCGCCGAGTTGGCAGACAAGTTGGGCGGTGGCGCTGTCGAGACGCACGCCGGCTCCCAAGGACAGACGGAACGGCCAGATGAACCGGGCGCCGACTGCGACCGGGACTGGTTTGGCGGGGAACGTGAACCGATCGGCAGCCGTCTCCACGGCAAACTGCACGCCAGCGTGCGGTGCCAGAGTCGCCCCCCGCTGGTGGTTGTTCACGAACACGAAGCCGCCCGCGCCGTCTGAGCGCACCGCCCAGCGGAGCGTCGCGGCGGCGTCGCCGCCCTGGGGCGTCGCCTCGGGCAGAAACGACGGCATGGGCGCGAGTTGCTCGCCAAAGTCTTGGAACATCAGATGCATTCGCCGCAGCCAATGGTAGTGCGGCCGCGTCTGGCCGAAGGCTCCCACCGGCGCCTGAAAGTCGTAGTTCTTCACGGGCATGTCGTTGTAGTTGGTGATCGTCGTCGCCTGTTCTTCCATGAGAGTTGACAAGCGTCCCTCGGGATTCACGCCGCCGTGGTACATGTAGTAGCCGGGGAGATTGCCGCCGGAACCGACCTTCGTCAGCGCCACCGCTTCCACGTCCGCCGGGTGCATGAGAATGCGACGGTGGTAGCTGCTCATCATGCCGCCCCCAAGTTCACAAGTGAGGAACGGGTAGCCAGCGGCGTCCTCTTCATCGCGAAGAGCGCGACGGCCCAATTGCTCGGCGGCGATCGCCGCGTCGGTGCGCACGTGCATGAAGCGGAACGCCGCCCAATACTTGCCGGGCATCGATCGCAATTGCCGATCCCAAAACCCCTCGGCGTAGGCTCCGTAGAGCGGTGCGATCTCTCCGAACGGCAGCGGCGTCGCGAGGTCGGGCCAGCCGGTGCGGGTGTACAGCGGCACGTCCAGCCCCGCGTCCCGCGCGATCTGCTTGAGGGCCAGGAGATGCTCCGCCCGCCCCCGGTATTCATTCTCCAATTGGATGGCGATGACCGGTCCGCCGTCCTTCCAGAGCAGGCCGTCCAGTTGTCGGGCGATCTGCCCGTACAGAACTTTGACATGGTCCAGGTAACCCGCGTCATTCGACCGCAGTTTCCACCCTTTCTCCAACGCCCAGTCCGGCACGCCGCCGTTGCGCACCTCGCCGTGGCACCACGGACCGATCCGCACGGTCGCCAACAAGCCGACCTCGCCGCAGAGTCGGACGAACTCCCGCAAGTTTCGTCGGCCCGACCAATTCCATTCGCCCTCGACTTCCTCGTGGTGATTCCAAAACACATAGGTCGCGGCGATATCGATGCCGCCCGCCTTCATCCTGAGCAGTTCGTCGCGCCACTCGTCGTCCGGGCAGCGCGTGAAATGGAACTCGCCCATCACCGGCATCCACGGTTTGCCGTTGCGAGTCAAGCAGCGGCTGTTGATCCCGATCGATTCCCCGTCGGGGCGCTCGCTCGTTCCCATTCGGAACCCCGCAGCGCTCGGCGGTCGCGGCGAGGCGACCCGCACCACGAGCGGCTCAGCCTGCAACGCTGAGCATACCACGACGCCCGGCAGCAGCACGATGGCGCCGTAGTAAACTGCGAGTGTGACGACGCTCCTACTGGTCATTGTCGACTGCCTCACCGTTCGGGGCTGGGCGCATCAGTTCGAGTTGCAGGGCGCGAGCCTGCGCGTCGGCCCGATTGAACGCGAGAACCTGATTGAGAGCGGCGCCGGCCGCTTTGTCGTCGCCAAGGCCGCGGCAGGCCAGTGCCAGCAGAAGTCCATGCTCCGCGTCGCGGCGCTGCTGGAGGTCCTCTTCGAACACCAGCAGGTTGGGCAGAGACGTTGCGAAGTAATCGATGCGCGCTTCCTGGCCGATACGCTGTTCGGCAAAGTCCCGCAATGCGCGGAACAAGGCTTGCGATTCGTCCTGCCGCCCAAGCTCGCGGAGCGCTAGCCCGCGGAAATAGGACAATGGCGAGTGTTCGGCGACCGCCATTTCCGAGAAATCGCCTTGCTCGGCCGCCGCGGCCTCGAACGCGGCGCGGGCCTCGTCGCTTCTGCCCTGCGCCTGCCGAGCGCGGCCAATCCAGTAGTTCACATCGGCTTTCGCCTGCAGCAGGTGATACTTCTCGCCGAGCGAGTCCGGCGTGTCCATCGCGCCAGCGAAGTGGGCGTACGCCGACTCCGCGTCCCCCGCATCCAGGGCGCGACGCCCAAGCAGTAACCGCGCCATGGTGAATTGGCGCAAGACGGCTCCCTCGCCCCCCTCCCAGGGATGGAAGCGACGCGAGAGCAACAGGTCGAGCGCATCCTCCGGACGATCCAGCAAATTGAGCAGCGATGCCAATGCAACGCTCGCGTCATCTCGTTTCACGACGAGGTCTCGGT
Source organism: Planctomycetales bacterium (assembly GCA_020427145.1). Taxonomy (GTDB): domain Bacteria; phylum Planctomycetota; class Planctomycetia; order Pirellulales; family Lacipirellulaceae. Next base: position 3,321 of record JAGQOU010000298.1, read on the forward strand.
TCGCTTCCAGAAATGCAAGTCGGTCTTCCAGGGGATCGTTGAGCTTGGCGCGGAGTTGGTCGTGCTCGGAAACCAGCCGTGCGTCGTCGGGGGCGAGTTCGATGGCTCTGAGGTATCCAGCCCGCGCCGACTCGCCGTCGCGGGCAACGTTCCAACGGGCGATCGCCAAGTTGCGATGGACTTGCGCAATGTCGCTGTCCGCGGCCTGATTCCAGGCCGCGATTGCGTCGCGGCGGCGACGCTTGTCGTAGAGCAGATTGCCCAGCGCGTAGGCGGCGAGCGGGTCGGCCCCCCCTTGGCTAAGCGCCCACTGTAACACGAGCTGTTCCTGCAGACGCGAGGGGAAGAAGTAGTCGGGCGACTGCGCGCGGGCCGCGGCGAGATCGGCCGGGTCGCCGCTCAGCCAGGCCGCGACGTAGCGGGTCATCTGGCTGCGGCCGAGCGGATTGGGCGTGGCGCACGCGGCCAGCGGGCGGGCGTGGTGCAACGCAAGCAGTTCCAATGCTTCGGTGTTGAAGCCCGCTTCCTGGAGATCGAACGCGATGTCGAGAATGGTCTGCGCATCGTTGCGACAGCCGTCCAGAAACTCTGCGCAGTCGCCTGCCAATCGGGCCAATTCAAGTCGCGCCCAATGATCGAGGGGATCGACCGCCAACAGCGCTTCAAGCGAGGCCTTTGCCTCGACGGTGCGCCCCACACGGGACAGCGCCATCGCCGAAAGCACCTGCGCTTTGTTGTGGTCCCGGTTGACGGCGAGCGACTCGTCAAGATGGGCGCGGGCTGCGCGGAACTCGCCGCGCTGACATGCCAACGTGGCGAGTTGGTAGTGCGAGCTGCTGCGCCACTCGTAGTTCCAGGCCGCCTTGGCGAAGGACTCCCACGCCGCCTCGTCCTCGTTCAAAAAACGCAGCGCGAGGCCAAGATGGTAGTGCGCCTCGCCGGTCACCGGATTGGGATGACGCGCCGTCAGTCGCGACACGGCGGCTAGCAGAAAATCTCGGGAGTCCGCGAACTCGCCCCGTTCCAGGCGACTCTTGCCAAGCGCTAGGTTCGCACGGGCGTCGACCGGGTCGATTTCGAGGCAACGGCGAAGATATGGTTCGGGATCGCGCGTCGGATGGCGGTACAGCTGCAGGTGCTCGGCAATGAAGAAGAGTTCATCGGCGGAATCGAGTTCGCATGCGCGCGGCGGCTCTGTCGCCTGGGCCCGGGTGCGCGTGAGCCCGGCCGGATCAACGGGACGATAAGAGAGCACGCACTGGCCGTCGCTCGCCAGGAGTTCAGCAACGAGCTCGCAAGGCGCGACCCCGTCGAGACGAATGGTGTTGTTCGTCCACGCTTCGCCCGGCCGCAGCATTACGCGAAACCTTGCGAGAACGTCGCAGCCCCGCCGGATCACCAGTTCGCCCTCGAAGGGCTCCGAAACGTTCAGTCCGAGAACCGCGACCCGATCGTTGCGCACCGTGAACGCCAAGGCCGCGCGCGTATTTGCCTGCTGCACCGGGCCGATGCCGCGGAGCGGCCACCAGAACTGCGAGAAGGTCTTCGTTTCGTAGGGGAGCAGGTAGCTGAAGTCCGGCTGGTTGTCCGTGTAGACGCCGGCCATGAGTTCGACGTAGGGGCCGTTCGCGTCGGTCAATTCTCGGTCCCACGCCCAGCCAAACGGATGGTTGCCCCAAGTCCATTGCTTTTTTCCGGGGGCGACGTGGCGATCAGCGACATGGACGAAGCCGCCGCCCGCACCGAAGTCGTAGCCGCCGAAGAAATCGAAGGCGGTTTGGCAGACCATATAGCTCGTCGGCACGGGGATGTTCCTGTACCAGCTCAGATCGTTGCCCTCGGGTCGGTTTTGGTAGTCGACGCCATAGTATGGGTTGTTCGCCACCGGGAACGACGACAGGGCTCGCACCGCATGGTCGGCGACATAGTGCACGTCCGGCGGAAAGAACGATTGGTAGCGGTCGTGCACCATCGCCGCCACGTTCGCCCACCAAAGAAACGTGCGAGTCAGCGGCGTGCGATTGTACAGACGCACTCGCAACTCGATGAGCGAGGAATCCGGCCGCAAGCGCACCCCGTGCATGCCCTTGAGCCGATCGAGCGGATCGTGCTCGGAGAACCAAACCGTTGCCGCGCCGTCCGGCTCGCGCTCGATGCGAACGTCGGCGGGCATGAAGGTCCCGGGGCGATGGTGTTGCGGCCAGTTGAATTCGACGCCGCCCGAAATCCAAGGCCCCGCGAGTCCCACAAGCGCCGGTTTGATCACGTCCTGACGATAGAAAAAGTCGTAGTCGTTGTTTGATTTATCCTGCCCGTGAAAGATGCGGCCGCCGATCTCGGGCAGCATCACCAACCGCACATACTCGTTTTCGAGTCGCGCCGCTTGATAGCAGACAGGCGCCGCGTCGTCGAACACCTTGTCGACCAACGGCAGCGGGTAGACCTTCCCGTTGGAACCTTGGTAGACGCGCTTTTCGAAGAAGAGCGGGTTCTTCTCCGGCGCACCGACCGGGTAGGTGGGGATTTCCAGCGATTCAAGGCAGGCGTCGACAGGCATAATTTCAGGATGGCTGGAATCGAGTCGTGAATCACCAGAAAACGATGAAAAAGGCAAGCACGCCCAGAATCACCAGACCTCCCGTGACGTACACAATGGGCTCGGTCTGCTGGCCGAAATCTTGCCGCACGGGCAGTTGTTTCGGTTCGGCGCGGGGGGCGAGAGCCGTCCAAACAACTGTCACCGTAGTGACGATCGCAAACGCCAGAAGCACCTGGATCAAGAAGTGCAGGTCGTGTCCCCACGGTCTTGATTCAGACTTTGAAGTGAATTGAAACGCCCCGTAGGCCAGGGGACCTAACGCCAAAGCGACGACTCCGGCGGCCTCGGGGACTCGGGGGAGCAAGATCGGGGTGAGGAACGCGGCCACCACGCCGGGCCAAATATATCCCTGGAATTGCTGGATGTACTGAAACACGCCGCCAAAGCGCGGGTCGTCGAGCATGGGGGCGATCGCGCAGCCCGCGAACACGAACGCCGCCGTGAGGCCGCGGCCTAGCCAGACAAGGTTCCTTTGAGAAGCTTGCTCGTGAAACATTCGCCGGTAGACGTCCATGGTGGCAATCGTCGAAGCCGAATTGAGCAACGATGCCAACGTGCTGGTAACGGCGCCCGCGATCGCCGCGTAGATGAAACCGCGGAGGCCCGGCGAGACGAGTTGGGTCACCATGATCGGGAACGCGGCATCTGGGCTCCCCGCCAGTTGACTCTCGTAGAGCTGCTGCGCCATCAGCCCCGGCATCACGATGGCAAAGGGAACAAGCAGCCACAGCCCGCCTGCGAAGACCATGCCAAGCTGGCCGTGCTTCAGCGACTTCGCGGCAAGATTGCGCTGCACGATAAACTGGTTCAGTCCGCAGTAGTAGATCATCACGATCCACATCCCCCCAATGACGCCGGTCCATGGCAGGTCGGCGTTATTGGCGGGGAGAACCATGTGCAACTTCTCTGCGTTCGCAGCGCGAAACTGTTCCCACCCCCCCAACTCATTGAGCCCCAGAGCGAAGATGAGCAATCCGCCGGCAAGCAGCGCGAGACCTTGCACGAGGTCCGCCCAGGCAATCGCTTTGAGTCCGCCTACAGTCGAGTAGCCGGCCCCGATCAGTCCAATGAGCCACACCGCGGTTGTGAGTTCAATGCCAGTGATCTCGCGCAATGTGACGCCGCCCGAGAAGAGAACGGCCGGAAGCATCACGACGACGTAAATGGCCACCGTCAGGGCCGCCATCATGCCGCGCGCCGCCGAGTTGTAACTGTACTCGAGGTACTCGGGCATGGTGTAGATTCCCGCCCGTAGAAATCTTGGCAACAGCGTCACGGCAACGAGCACGATGAACACAGAGCCCAAGAGTTGCCAGCAACTCACGGCAAGTCCGGTCGAGCCTGCCGCCTGACCCGCCATTCCCACCATCTGCTCGGTCGAGATATTCGCCGCGACGATCGAAATGCCGATGAGCGGCCACGTCAGTCCGCGGCCGGCAAGAAAGAAGTCGGAACTGTTCTCATCGTGTCCCGTCGTCCTGCGGCTCTTCCAGACGCTGAGGCCGACAACGACCACGAAGAATCCGACAAAGACAACCAGGTCTTGAGGGTCCAAATGCACGAGTTCGCTGCCAAATCCAGGAATGAGAGAAGTTGTGCGCCGCACATCCGATTACGGGTTGGCTGAAGCACGGGCGCCGTCGTCGAGGTCCGGGTCGAATTGCCGCTGCGCAGGCTCGGGGCCGTCGTCGCCGGCAGAGGCCCAGAGTGCGTCGGCCTGCTCCGGCCCAAGCGTCGCAAGCGGCAACGCGGTCTCGCCCGCCGCGTAGGTCAGCAGCGACTCACGCAACTGCTTTGTGACCAGGTCGGTCCGGTCGAGCGGGATGGCGGATACCAGCAAACGTCCGTGTCCGACGCGGCACTCGAAAATGACGCCAAGCCGCCAGTTGCGGTTCCAGTCGTCGATGGCATAGACAATCGGTTGCAGATCCTGAGGCGCCGTGGTCAAGTTGACCGAACGCACGCCGTTGATGATCGAGGTCCATTGCCAATCGCAATGCTTGTCGGTTGGAAAACCCGCCAGCGCCGGATGATCAGGGTCGCAGAGCAGGCCGAGCATCGCGTCGAAGCGCGGGGCGGGATTGCGTGGCGGCCGCACGGTCATCTGGATGTTCCAGAACACCGGCGTGCTTTTCATGGGCGGCGAATGATCGGCGGCAAGGTCGTTTGGTCCAGGGGTAAACACAACCGTGCCGCCTTCGTCCAGACGGGCCGCGGCCGCATTCCAGTCTCGCGTCACCAGGACGTTTGCGGGCGCCGGCTCGGCTGGCTTATCGGGGTAGACCCAGAAGTTCCAATCGTTCTCGACCTCGCTGTCGGCCAGCCCCACGACAAGCTGATAGGCGCCCGGCGCAGCCAGGGAATTGAGTTCGACGCTGACATGCCCCAACGGAATGTTCTTGCCGATCGGGATGTCACGCACGCTCCACTCGCCGCCGCGAATGACGACGCCATCGGCGTCGACGATCTTCCAGTAGGGGCTCGCGCCAACCAGCGGCGCTTCGTCAAAATGATAGAGTTCAACGTCCGCCTCCAGCGTTTCGCTGGCAGCGAAGGTCCGCCGGCGCAGCCGAGCGAGCGGCGTCGTGGGGCCGTGGAAGCGCCGGAATTCCCGGGCCGAGACGTAACACTTGGGATCCCAGAAGGCGTCGAGCACCCCGATCAGCGCCGTTCCCTGACCAAGGTAGTCGCGAATGTCGAGCATCTGGTGACCTGCCAAGCCGGGAGTACGGAGATTGGCCTCCAGTTCCTCCTTGTAACAAGCCAGCTGAAACTTCCCCGACGCCCATGCAAATTCCTTATTCAGCCTGGCCACGCCGTTGCGTTCGGCAATATAGCGAAAGATGCGGTAGTTCGACGGGCGCATGTAGCCGGTGAACTTCTCGATCACGTCAAAATCGGGATAGGCGCACCACTGGCCGATCTCATGAGCGAGAACGGAAATCTTCACGCCCTCCAGGGCGGTCCGGTAATCGTTACCGAACCAGCCCGTGACGTTCCGCAGTTCGCCGCGGCCAAAGCGAACAAGTGCGGCGAATTGCGCGCCGCCGGTGACTTGTTCCGGGCGATTCCAGCCCGTGCCGGCCGAGTAGAGCCGACGCGGATCTCGCTGGCGCCAACGCTGCGCCCATTGCGGCGTCACTTCCGTGTACCGCCCGGCCGGCTCGTTCGACGGCGAGAAAAGCACGAACGAAGGATGGTTCCCGTACGCCCGCAGCAGCAGAGCCGTTTCCTCTTCCAGATAACGCGTGAAGACGTTGTCTCGGTAAAAGGGCGACCACAGACCGCACTCCGGCTGGAGATAAAAGCCAAGTTCATCCGCGGCGACGAACGCGGCCTCAGGGGGGCAGCACGAATGAAAGCGGATGCCGTTGAGTCCAAATTCTTGGCAGCGGCGGATGATTCGCTTCCACGACTTGACATCCGTGGCGGGATAGCCGGTTAGGGGAAAATCGAGGCCGAAATGCGTGGTGCGAAAATTCACCGCCCGACCGTTGATGAGCGGGACTTGGCCCTGCCAGGTGATTTCTCGCAATCCAAATGTCGCCTCCTGGGCATGTTCTCCGGCAGGCGAGTCGAGTACGACGCGCACTTGGTGCAAGTGGGGAGCAAACTCGTCCCAGGTCTCCGCAGCGTCGCCCAGCGGTACGACTATCTCTGCTTCGCCGCCGTTGTGCTGCCAGGCGACTTCCGTCGTCGCATCGCCCGCGGTCAGCGTGCCGCGGCCCGGCTCGCCTGTGACATTGCCGATGGCGACCTTGAGTCGGACGGACTTCTCGGCCACGTTGGGAAACGCCTGCACGTCGGACAACCAGACCTGGGGCGTCGAGCGCAATTCCATTCTGCCGGCAATTCCGTTCCAGGTCGATCCGAGAGCGTCGGACACCGCGTGGGCGTCGGGCATGTGCCGATTGTCGCCCTTGGGGTCGCTGACGATCATGCGGTTGTCAAGCCGGATGGTAAGTCGATGCTTCCCGGGTTCGAGTACGCCCAGTTCAAACTCATGCGGCGCCACAAGGCTGCGCATCGAACCGACCTGGCGCTCGTCGATCCAGACCGTGGATTCCCAACGCGGTCGCTCAAGAAACAGCTGCACGCGACGCGTCTTCCAGTCCCGTGGGATTTCGAAGTCCCGCTGATACCAGGCCGCTCCCAAATAGTGACGCGGCGGTTGGGAGAGAAAAGGGACTTCGACCCGTCCCGGCTGCGAAAAGGCGGCCCTGAGCGCTGCTGGCTGAAGCTTCCACCATTCGCCGCCGAGACCGAGCACCCAAGGCGTGTTGATGCTAATTTCGTCTCCGTACCCTTGGGCCTGAAGCACTCCGGGCAGTCTGATTTGATCCGGCAACTCGCGAGCGAACCACGCCTGACGGATGCCAACGTCATCGCGATCCAAAGCAAACTGCCATCTGCCTTCCAGACGTTGCTGTTCGCTTTGGATGTCCTGTGCATGCGCTGGCAGCGAAAACATCGCCCAAACCGTGACCGCTGCAACCGTTGTTTGCACGAAGCATCGACAGGTCGCGGACTTAAGCAAATGAAGACGGGAGAAGATCACGAAGGTCTCACTGAATCGAGAAGAAAAGGCTTGCTTGACGTGATCAAGCGAAGTCAAGCATCAGTTTCTATGAACCAATGATAGACGCTGGCAAGTTGCAGCGCAACTCTTGTCAGCAAAGATTGCAATCGTTCGCGTCGTCTCTCGGACGTTTGCGCGCCGATCGTCCTACAAAAGTCCCTTAATGTGGGGCAGCCTGCCCTACGCACCGGGGCATCGAGAGGCAATGACAAGGTCAGCGACGCGGCGCGCGATGTCGATTGTCTGCTTGTTGCCCGTCACGTGCCGTGTCACGTATGTGCCTTCCATAATCAGGCACAGTTCCTGGGCCAACGCGCGAGGGTCGTTTGCTCCAGCGTCCACCGCCAAGTCGTGAAGGATGTTTTCGATCGCCTGTTTGTTCTCCGAGGCGGCAACATGCGCCGGTTCGTGCGGCAGTGGAAACTCCATGGCCGCGTTGACGAAGATGCAGCCCTGAAAGTCATCCGATTCAATGATGAGATCGACGACATCCAGCGCGGCGCGGAGTCGGCCGATCGCCGTGGAGCCGCCTCGCTCGCGAATCATCGTGCGAAACGTATCTTGCAGCCAGACGTTCTGCATTTCCAGCGCCGCCAGCATCAGGTCGTCTTTACTCTGGAAGTGCTTGTAAAACGCCGTCTTGCTGATCCCGACGTCCGCGAGCACCTGGTCGATCCCGACGCTGCGGAACCCGTCGCGGTAGAAGCGACGAACCGCGGCCTCGACGAGCTTCTGGCGAGTGGGGGCTTTCACGACGAGAGTTGCCGGGGCGCCGAGGTGTACTTGAAGTCAACCGAATAGTGTACCACGAGTCAACTTGCGCGAATTCCGAATCAGGCGACAATCTACCAGGACGACGCGGGGCGAGTCGAGCCAAGCGTCATGGATCTCCGGAACATGCCGCTTTACCTAGGAGGATAAACAATGAAACGGGCATTTTTCTTTCTGTACGGGGTCGCCTGCCACTTGCTGTTTCTTGCCGTCTACGTCTATCTGGCCGCCTTCATCGGCAATCTGTACATGCCGAAGTCGATTGACTCGGCGCCGGCGGGTCCGGTCGGCCCGGCCGTTGCCGTCAACCTGCTGCTGCTTGGACTATTCGCCGCCCAGCACTCAATCATGGCCCGGCCAGCGTTCAAGCGAGTCTGGACGCGGATCGTACCGGAGCCAATCGAACGCAGCACCTACGTCTTGGCGTCGTGTCTGGTCACATGTCTGGTGGCGTGGCAGTGGCGCACCATCGACGCGGTGGTGTGGGACGTAGAGACGCCAGTCCTCCGCATGGCGCTGTGGACGCTCTTTGCGGCAGGCTGGTTGATCGTCCCCGGCGTCACGTTGCTGATCGACCATTTCGATCTCTTCGGAACGCGCCAAGTCTGGCTTCACCTGAAAGAAAGGGAGTATACGTCCTTGCCGTTTCGGACGCCCCTGGTCTACAAACACGTCAGGCATCCGTTATACGTCGGCTGGACAATCCTGTTCTGGGCCACGCCGACAATGACCGTTGGGCACTTGCTCTTCGCCGTCGTGCTGACCAGTTACATGGTCTTGGCGGTCTTCGCCGAAGAACGGGATTTGGTCGATCACTTTGGACGCGAATACGAAGAATATCGACGCCTCGTCCCGAAATTCTTTCCCAGGTTGAGGATCGGCGCAACCGCTTCCACAACGCTGCGGGAGTCGCAACCAGTCCCGCAGCGGGAAGAATCGGAGGTCTGTCATGTCTAAATGGACGATCGACAAGCAGGTTTGGAGAGACTCGAGTTGGTGGCATTGGACGTTGACGATTCCTCTGTTGGTTGTGAATCTGGCGGGTCACCGTTGGGGCGTCATCGCCGCGACGGGTCTGTGCGCCGTAGCGGGTTGCTACTATTGGCATCGCCTCCGGCAATTAAAACCGTATCCCGTCCAAGTCCGAATCGCTTATCCAGTGTGGTCGGCTCTCGGACTGCTGCCCGGGATGCGATGGATGCTTTGGATTCAACTGTGCGGCACAACCGCGATGGTCGCGGTTGGATATTGCCCCCTGATTCGCTTCCTTAGTATCTTGCCGCCGAATCGCACCGAACCGTTGACGGCAGCGCTCGTATGGCGAGCCTTTGTCAAACAGCCGTGCGCGGGTGGTCTCATCAAGCGGACCGCAGCGACTGTGAGTTTCGCTGCAACCTGGTGTTCGTTGCCGACTGATTCTGGAACTTTGACGTGCGCAGTTCCTCACCGGAATACCTCAACGCGGCAGTACCAACCTGCCCAGACTCATTGAAGCACCCAAAGTCGTGACGGCGGCCGGTAACAAGCTGAAGCGGATTGAAGAATACGCCGGACGAGTCAGCTCCGGCCACGACAATGTCAGCGTGGCCCGGATGTTATCGCCGGGCGGCTGGGAAGAACCGGTCCAGCAGCCGGAGTTTGAAGAGATCACCGTCGTCCTCCGCGGAACCGTGCGTGTCGAGTCGGATGACGGCGCGCTGGCAGTTCGCGCCGGTCAGGCGTTGATCGCACGCGCAGGTGAACGTGTTCGCTATAGCACGCCAGATGAAGAGGGCGCTGAGTATATTGCCGTCTGCCTGCCGGCGTTCTCCCTGCAGATCGTTCGTCGCATTGACGACGAAGCTCCAAAGCCCCTCGGGTGAATCCTTCGCCTGCTCGACCCGTCGAGGCCGTGACTATGCAAGTATTCCTAGCAGGCGCCACAGGCGTCCTGGGTCGCCGCCTGATTGGCCTCTTGCGCGGGGGCGGTCAGGCCGCGCGAACTGCCGAGGGCGAGAATCGCTGGTCATGCGCCTGTCGCGAATGCACGCAATGCACAAAGTTAAGTTCGTCTCGGTCACTGTGTAAAATCGTCCGGTAGACGCGCAGGCAGTTCGCCAACGTGACGTACGTGGGAGAGGATGCGCGGGGGCGCCACTCGCCGATCCGCGGAGGGAGACCCGCACTGCTCCGATTCGGCGTCAAATCGCCCAAAGTCTTGCCTGCAGGACGCCCGCCTACGGGCGCTGCACTCTTGAAATCCCATTCATACAACCTGCAGCGCACGAATTTTCGGTCGGTGAAAAGTTCACCGTACGTCTCCAACAAATGGATAGCCCGCCGCCGGACCTGAAATCTGTCAAAGCGGCGTTCGCCAAGAGATCATCCCAGCATGCGCTCCTGCCGCCGCAATTCCGATGCGAGCAGGTCTTCGAGAAAGGACCGGCACTCAGAAGCAATTGGAGCCTCGACTCCCAGTCGAGCGGCCAGGCGATCGGAGACGGAACTCAGTAACTGCTGGCGCTTCTCTTCGTCCAACGCCGATTCGCGTTGCAGGATTTGCTCAATGGCCGAGAAATCTCTCTCGGTAAGTTGCTGAAGTTGCCGATGGTCGAATCGGAAACGCGCTTCATGGGCGCTCCGTGAACTCATTTCTTTTCTGACTTCGGTGAGCGTCGCGTTGTCGTCGGCCACCACCAGCGTGCCTGCGACCATGTCGCCCGTTCGCTGTCCGTGCCGCGAGAGCAGCGGCACAAGCCACAGCGGCGGCAAATGGTCCAACACACGAAATGCATTGCGCACAAGCACCCCTGCAGGGTCGAGTCGAAATCCGTCCTGTTTGACGACGCGAATGCCGCACTTTCGCTTTCCAACGGTTTGCCCTCGCAAAAAGTATTCCGAGAGACCGAAATACAGAAAGCTGCCGACGCCCCAGGCGAGTGCAATTAAGCCTAGCAGGTAGAGCTGGGCCTCTCGTTCGCTCGCCCCGTCGACGCGGAGTCCACTGATCACGCCATCGATGGAACCGCCAACCAAGAATAGAAGGATCGTGAATACGAACATTGCGGCCCACACGATCAGCTGATCGACGAACCACGCCACGAAGCGCGTCCCCAAGCCCGCAACGCGGTATTCGACGTGGATGTTTTCGGGCGTCTCGAATTGGAATGTTTGATTCATCGAAAAACCGGCGGCGCGCGTCGACCTGCGAATTGCTATACTGGTTACGTCAACCCTGAAGACCGCTGCAAGCGGCTTGCGCCGAGGGCCGCCCGTGCGAAGCGTCTGCGGCAGAATAACTATGCGACAGAGGCGAGTATGAGCGGATTCGTTGCCCGTCACAAGCAGGAGTGGGACGAGTTGGCCGCCCTCGTTGCCCGCGCCCGGCGTCGCGAAGGAAGTCTCACGGCAGCCGAAAGACAGCGGCTCGACGAGTTGTATCGCCGCACCACAGTGTACCTGGCGCAGGCGTCGACAACAGGCGCCAAATCGCTGGTTGACTATCTCAACGCGCTGACGGCTTCGGCACATGGCGTGATCTATCTTTCATCCCGCGAGCCGGCCGTTCGTCGACTTGGCAAATTCATCGTCGACGGGTTTCCGCGCACGGTCGCGCGGCAGTGGAAGTTCCATCTCGCGTCTGCCTTGCTCGTCGCGGCGGGAGGCCTCGTCGGTTTCTTCGCCGCGACAGCCGATCCCATCACGGCGCACGCCCTGTGGCCCGCAGCCGACGCCAGGCAACCGGGATCGACGCCGGAGCAGCTGCTGGCCGTATTGCGGCATGGACGCGATCAGTCGGGGGGCGAGAAGTTCACGTTTGCGAGCTTTCTCTTCCAGCACAACTTGAAGGTGGCCGTTCTCGCCATGGCGACGGGGGTCCTCGCTGCCGCGCCAACGATTCTGCTGATGATCTTCAACGGGATGCTGTTGGGGGTCTTCGTCGCAATCCATTACCAGGCCGACATTCGCAGCGAATTGTGGGCCTGGATTCTTCCGCACGGCGTCACGGAAATCGGCGCCATCATTCTCTGCGGCGGCATCGGCCTGATGTTGGGGCATGCCGTCGTGTTTCCGGGCAGTTCGACGCGAACAGATAGCCTGCAGGCGGCCGGGCGGGAGGCGGCTCGAGTTTGCGTTGGAGCCGCCGTCATGCTCGTTCTGGCGGCGTTGATCGAAAGTTACGTCCGCCAAAGCCACTGGTCCACCGCGGCGCGTTTGGGCTTCGCTGGCGGAACAGCGCTCTTCTGGGCGACCTACTTTGCACGGGGTTTTCTCAAAGAACGCCGGGCCGCCGTCACCCGTTTGGCCTCTCGGTCCACGCCGCTCGCGACGTCACTCCGGCCAACCTCAGCAGCGCTCACAGCATGTTCCGCCGTCGAAGTTCAACGAATCGATTGACCAGCGGAACGGTAAGCCCCTCGGGCTCGACGTCGAGGACGTGAACGCCGCCGCGGCGAAGCGCGTGGAGCGCCCGACTTCGGTCGCGTTGCAGACGCATTGCGGTTGCTTTCCTTGCGACGCCAAACGCGTCAACGACGGTCTCCTTTTCAATCTGCTCCAAGAGCGGCGTTTTCAGCGCGGCAAACAGCACCATGTGGCGTCGCTGCAGTTGATTCAATGACGCGCAAAGGCGCCCGGCGGTGTCGGGATCCGTCACGTCGGACAGAACGACGAGAAACGACCGCTTCGCTTGCCGTCGCTGCAACTGCGCCAGCATGGGTAGAAAATTTGATTCGTTCCACTGGACGCGCAAGTCGTAGAAGCAGTCGACGATCGCGCGCAGCGCCGCAGGACCTGCCAAGGGGGGAAGAAACCCCCGGACTTCCGAGTCGTAGGCCGCCGCCCCGCAGCGGTCGCCGCCGTCGAGAGCCACTCGCGCCAAGTTGAGAGCGGCGTCGACGGCAAAGTCGAGCTTGACGCCCTGGCCGGTCTCCGCTCCCATCATTCGGCCGTCGTCAATGATCATCATCACGTCGCGATTTCGTTCCACTTGATGGCGCCGCACGATCAACTCTCGGCGCCGCGCCGTCGAGCGCCAGTCGATGCGGCGCGGGTCGTCTCCTTCGCGGAACGGCCGCAACGACTCGAATTCCGTGCCTGGTCCGCTGCGGCGGGATTGCTGGACGGCATCGACAAGTCGTTGCGAGGCGCCGGCGCTCTGAACCAAACGCTCCCGAGACGCAAAGGTCTCGGGCAAGATCTTGATGGTCTCGGCGGCGCCGATCGAGCGGCTTGCTTCCATGAGCCGCCATGGCCCCTCGACGCGAATCCACGCAGGCCCAAACTGCTGGACGCCCCGCTGCGGAATCGTGCATTCCGCTTCGAACGAGGTCATTGCGCGTGGTGTGATTGAGAATGCGATGAGCATCAGTCGCGGGTGCGCCAGGGCCGGCAGTTCGTCGCGGAATTCTCCCCGAATTCGACTCGGGCCGACATTGGACAGCTCCCATCGAACGGCAAACGGCCCGGAACGACAAGCGGCCGCCGGGAGTTGGCGAGATGCGCGGCATGCCTCCAGCAGACCACTTACGCGACGCGCATCGACGACCGCGGCGACGCCAAGGCCGGTTGCCGCGACGATCATTGCCGCCAGTAACGGCGGCCACCAAAACGCCAGCGGGCTCAAGGCTGCCAGTCCCGCCAACGCTCGAACCAGATTGACGCCTGGTCGCAGACTCATCGCGGCGCCTCGACGGACTCCATAAGATTGGCGAGCACTTCGTCCGCCGTCGTGCCCTGGAGTTCTGCCCCCGGCGTGAGCACGATTCGGTGGCGCATCGTCGGCGTCGTGGCAGACTTTATGTCGTCCGGAGTGACAAAGTCCCGCCCCGCAAAGCGTGCGAGACTCTTGGCGGCCATCAACAGCATGAGTCCTGAACGCGGGCTCGCGCCGACGCTCAGCAGATCGTCGTCTCTCGTGGCGTGCAGCAATCGCTGTACGTAATCGATAATCTCGTCGCGAATGTGGGTTTCGCGAATCTGCTTTCTGGCGGCCACGATCTGGTCCGCATCGGCCACCTTGGCAATCTGTTGTTGTTCCGGCGCCGGCATGCCTGCCGTGGCATGGTGTTCCCGCAGCACGCGTTGTTCGGCGGCGGCGTCGGGATATCCGACAGAGATCTTGAACATGAACCGGTCGAGCTGCGCCAGCGGCAACGGATAGGTCCCTTCTTGTTCGATCGGATTCTGCGTGGCGAACACGACGAATGGCAGCGGCAACGGGTGCGTCGCGCCGTCGTACGTGATCTGGGCTTCCTGCATGGCTTCCAGGAGCGCCGACTGCGTGCGCGCCGAGGCCCGGTTGATTTCGTCGGCGAGGATGAAATTGGCAAACAGCGGACCGCGCCGGAATTCGAAGCTGTGCAAGTCCTCGCGGTAAATGGAAGCCCCCGTGAGGTCCGTCGGCAATAAGTCAGAGGTCATTTGAACTCGCTGGCAGTTCAGGTTGAGCGCAGCGGCAAGCGAACGCACGAGCAACGTCTTCGAAACGCCCGGCGGCCCCTCCAGCAGAACGTGTCCGCAACTGAACAACGCGGCCAAAGTGAACTCGATCGCTTCATCCTGTCCGAAGACGACCTTCTCCAATTCGCCGCGCACGGCGCGATATGTTTCAACTAACGACAAGCGACTAACCTTTGTATGAGAGAAACGTCCACGGATTTTGGCCTGCGAGCATCCGAGGAAGAAAGTGCGGTGGTGGACTCGGCAAGTACGGTTTCCAAACGCGCCGCGACCTGCGGATCGCGGCGACGCAGCGCAGCCACAATCGTCGACTCGCGCGATGTTTCCAGGGGAAGTCCGAGTTCACGGCTCCAGTGACGGAGAACGCCATCGCGGATTTCTCGCAATAGAAACGGCCCGCTATCCGGCGCCCGGAGAAAGAACCGCCCCATCGCGTTCACATACTCGCCAATGTGGCGTCGCAACGCCGGGGGCGAAGGCAACGGCGGACCGAGGAACGCGCCCGCGCGCCAACTCATGCCGGCATACGCCAGCACTAATCCTAGCGTTACGGCGGCGAACCCGGGCTTGGTCAGCACGTACAACGGATTTCCGCGCACCGCCAAACCGTGGTAGAACTCGTCAAACACGGTTGCACGCCGGGGAACGGCCATCAGATTTGCCGCGACCACGCTGTTGTCAACCAATCCCAAGCAGGAATTTGCGAACAGAGCCGGTTCCGCAATTACGACGATTTCGCCTGCGCCTCGTTGCACAACGGCGATCAGCGTTGTGGCCTCGCCTGCACCATTGCGAAATCCCAACGACTCTCGCACGTCCGTCGTCTTGAGAGCGAGGCGGGCGTAGCCTGCCGCGGGAATTGCAAGTTGGCGCACATGCTCGCCGACGTTCGGCGTCGTTTCGCGATCGTCGCCCTGAACCACGTCGACGATTTGCTTCAGAGATGCGCCTTCGCGGCCGTCGACCGCAGACGTACCGTCCTGGACGACCTCGACGATGGCGTCTAGGTCGAGAAGTTCGATAATGTCGCGAGCGTCCTCCGGGAGGCCGCAGGTATCGCAATCGGCGCATTGCCCGTCCGAACCCCGATTTCGCTTTCCCGGCGCAACGACGAGGCGTCCGCCCCGATCGACCCAATCGACCAGTCCTTGCAGGTAGGCGGGATTCGCGGCGACGAGGGCGGGATTCGAGTCCAGCAACACCAGTGTTTGCAGCGTCGACGCGTTCGCCTGCGGCGGCGCCCCGGAGCGGTCGACTTGCGTCTGCAATTCCTGCAGAAGTTCGTAAACCCCGCGATAACCGTCGCCGCGCGTGCCAAAGGTATCGCGTCCCCAGCCGTCTGAGTCGTTGAGTTTGAAACTCGTTGCGTAGATCGCCGCCAGCGAAACGAACAACGTCCCGGCCGCGGCGACAATCGCATTACGCGCTGACAGGAGGTTTGATGATTTCTGCGGCATGATCTCGGACTTGGAAATAGGCGCTGCGACACGAGGAAAACACTCCTGCGGGGCAGGGCTGATCGCCGTACCAATGCAAATCGACGGCGTCGACCAGGCTGCGGAGGGGGGCGAACAGAACGGTTGCATCGAAGAGCCTGAGCAGGTCCCGGTTGGTCACGCCGGGGCGAAAACTCTTGCCGCGGGCCAACTCAAGGTGACACGCCGCGGCGCGCATGAGGAGATGCACGGCGCTGCTGCAATCGCCGCGAGCCTCGGCCGCCGCCGCTGCCTGCTCCAGTCCCTGAATCTCGCTGAATAAGTTGCGCTCTTTCCGCCGTCGCGGGCTGATCGTAGCGTTGGCTCGCAGAGCGCGAGAAAACGAAACTCCAATATGGGCAATCAGCAACACGCACAGGAGAACCGCCGCCAGGAAGACAATCCACTTCAGGCCGGTTGGCAAGCCGCCGAGCGCATCGAAGAACCACTCGAATGGCTTAAGTAGCAGACGAAGCACCTTCAACCACGCCGGGTCTCCCGGATCTCTCGATGCGCCGTCGAGAGAATAGTACGACCGCTGCAAGACCCTTTCGGCCGCGTCCCGCACAGCGTCAGGCGAACGAGTCGTGACGGAATCAACGTTCTCCACAAGCACGGCGCGAACTCGAATGAAGGCGTTTGCAGGAG
Source organism: Planctomycetales bacterium (assembly GCA_020427145.1). GTDB lineage: Bacteria > Planctomycetota > Planctomycetia > Pirellulales > Lacipirellulaceae. The sequence continues at coordinate 19,834 of JAGQOU010000298.1, forward strand.
TGAGCTCGGCGATCGGCGACGAGCGGCCCCAGTCTTGCGGCTAGCCCGGAACCCCTTCGAGCGCCGGATCTTCGCCAATCGACTCGGCGAGATGATCCAGATCAAAGTTATCGACGGCGCATCGAGCGGAGAAATAGAACACAACCAGCGCCGCCGTCCAGAGGATTGTCGAGACGGAGTTAAGCAGTGATGACGCGACAAGGCGGAGGTGCGCCTGCGGGATCAAGTTTGCGGACCAGTTAATACCCATCGTGATCGCAATCACGATGATTCCAAGAGCGAGGAATTGCCCCCGCAATGGATTGACCAATTGTTTGCTGCGCCGCAGCGCTGCGGCGCCGGAAATGTTCTCAAGCACCGTCACGTGCTGCGACAATCCAAACCAAATGCTGAAATAGATGCCTGGAATGATGAGCAGAAGAAAGCCCACCCAGATTGCCACCATCATCAGTATGCTCGTCCAGACCAATGGGAGAAATCGTCTGAATGCGTGCTGAATGGCGCTGACCGCCGTCACTTCCTCTCCCAAATACAACCTGGCCACCGCTTGGATGACAGCGGCATTGGCAAGAGGATAGATCAGGAACGCGTAGAGCAACCCAACCCCTATGAACAGCGGCATGTGACTTTGTTGAGCCTCGAGAATCCTCCGGACGTCCTCCTGCGTTGGCTGCGGAGGCAACGTTGGCGTCTTTGAGAGAATGATGAAACCAAAGAAAAGCGAAAAGGGCACGATCAGCATCAACATGATCGAAAGCAACACCCCAAAGTGATTCTTCACGATCGCAATCGCCTGATCGAGAACACCACCCAAGCTCAGTTGTCGAATCTCGTACGACATTCCAGTCTCCGTCCAAGGGGTTGCCGGGAATCAGGTCCAACGACATTGGATCGTCGCTGCGCGCTAGTGAATAGACCAGAAGAATCGTAATCGCAGCGGGGTGACTTTGCCATCGCGTTTTTCCTTCAATGTCATGAATCTTGCAGGGCCATGGGGCATTGGCGAGCCCGCCCCGCGACTGCGCGACCGCCATTCCAACAATGTGGCGCCCCCACCCGGAGGGTTGGCGCCCGGAGTCCGTAGCGCACAATCGTGCAGCATTTCAAATTTGCGGCGCGAGGAGCGTCGTGGCGCCCCCAACACAGGCTGGTTGCCGCTGCTGATTCCCGAGTGCTCAGTAAACCGTCGCGAGTCGGGAATGCTAGAGGACGCCCGCGTCAGTAACAGAAATGCCTCAACGAAGATGCCGGAGACCAGGATCGCTCCTGGCCGCCGGCCCGGTTGCTGTCACACTCTGTGGGGGGTGTTCGCAAAGTTCACCTAGTGCCGGGCGTGCTATCGGTTTGGGAGCTTTCGATATCTAAGCGATTTTCGCTTGTGCCGTCAGACGCTGTCGGTGAGTGACATTCGCCGGGCTGGCGTGGTTGGAATAGCCGTTGGGCGAAAAGATAGAGATTGGACTTCCACGTCGCTGCGTCGTGACCATGGCCGTCAACATGCCAGACATGCGGCACGTTGCATTGCTTGAGATAACGATGCACCCCTTGGCTGATGTTGATCAGGCCATCCTTGTTGCCAGCAGAAAGCCAGAGCAATCTCAGCCCTTGAGCCTGGACGGGATCTGGGAGAAGCTCGCCGGGCGGCTTCGTGTTTGGCGCGGATGAAAATGCTCCCACCCAGGCAAACACGTCAGGATGACCCAGACCAAAGTTCAGGGTCTGGCCGCCTCCCATCGACAGTCCGGCCAGTGCACGATGCTCCCGGTCGGCGTAAACGCTGTACCGCGATTGCACCGCTGGAATCACGTCGTCCAACAGATCGCGTTCAAATACGGCAAAAGCCGGCGCGGCCGCGAAGACGTTTGCTGGGGGGCGGTCATCCTTCTGCGCTCGGCCGTTCGGCATGACAACGATCATCGGCACGGCTTTGCCGTCGGCGATCAGGTTGTCGAGGATGACGTCTGCGTGGCAATACCCCGTCCATTCGTACTCATTGCCTCCAATGCCATGCAGAAGATAGAGAACGGGATACTTCTTATCGCTGTCGTAGCCCGGCGGCAGATAGACCAACATCTTGCGTGTTGTGCCGACGGTCTTGGAGTTGTACTCGGCGACTTCCAACTTGCCGTGGGCGATGTCTGCACGTTTGGCGTCAATATTGGGAGGCGCATCCGGAAATGCCGGCTTGTCGTCGGGCCCCAACACAATAGGCCGATCAAACGCAGACCGCGCCTCCCGCGGCGTAACCGGGCGGGCGGCGTCGGCGGAATCCGCTGCTGGAGTGGTCGCGGCCTCGGCTTGCTCTTGCACCAACACCGAGAGGTCTGCGGCCGAGGCGAGATCGTTGTCATTGACTGTTCGCAGCGCCGTCAAACGGAAGTAGCGCGCAGGCATGGGCGGCTTCACCTCGACGACCTGTTGAAGGCGGCTATTCACGATATTATCGAAGTC
>JAGQOU010000299.1 GCA_020427145.1 Planctomycetales bacterium
TCGCGCGGCGGTGATCACGGGCGTCGCTGTCGGCGCCGGGGCCGGGGCCGCAGTTGCCGCGACGCGCCGCACGACCGTCGTCGCCGCCCCCGTGGTTGTCGCCGAGCGCGCCAAAACGAGTCCCGCCTCCGTCGCCGCACTGCCTGATCTCACGGTCAGCGATATGACGGTCGAAGACCACGTTCACTGCGTGACGATCGCGAACGTCGGCCGCGCCGCCGCGCCGGCGTCCACCGTTCTGGTCGAGTTTCGCACCGTCGCCGACGGCGCCCTGGTCGCCACGACCACGATGCGCGTGCCGCCGCTGGCGGTCAACCAGTCGCAACGGTTTCGCTTGCACGCCCTGCCGGTGGGACGCCTGCAGGTCACCGCCCTGGTCGACCCGGCGAATCGGATTGCCGAGTCCGACGAGTTGAACAACAACCTTGTCGTCGACGTGGAATTGCTGCCGCCGATGGTTGAACCGCCGTCGCTGCCGGACGTCGACGTCGACGTGGCGCCCGGCGCGCAAGCGGCCGAACCCATTCCTGCTGGTCATGCTGACTAAAACCCGTCGACGATTTCGGCGCTGGCGCCACGCATCGGCGAGGCTCCTGCCGCGACCGCCCGCAGGGCCTCAACGCACCAGCGGCGGTGGCGGCGGGAGTTGCAGTTGCGACTCTTCCTGAAGCAGCGCGCTCTGATAGTGCCGCAGCAGATCGTATGTCGACTGGAACGCGGGCAACGAGGTGAGCGCTTGGTACTGCGGGTTGCGCATGACCGTTTCGTAGTGGTCCAGCGACTGCTGAAGCGCCTCGAGCGAAGGATGCGATTGCGATGAAAACACCTCGCCCGGCAACGCGAGAAAGGCGGTCCACTGGGGGTCGAGTTTCTCGAACAGCTCGGGCGAGGTCGTGCTCAGTTGCTCGCGCAGCACGTCGGCCTCGCTAGTGGCATACTGCTGCGCCAGCGACGGGGCTGGCGGAGTCCGCAACATCGGCTGCTGCAATGTCGCCGTCGGGGCGGCCTCGGCGGACGGCTCCACGGGAGTGACGGCGTTGTCGCTGTAGGCGGCCACGAGTTGCAGCAGTTGAATCGCCGACGGCGGAATCACCGCCGGCTGGCCCGGCGCCGGGCTGCGGTAGTACGCGGCGTTGGCCATGCCGTCGACCTTCAACATCGAACCGTCCAACGATGCGCCCAGAAACAACCCGCGACTGCGAGCATAGGAGAAGATCTCGGCTTGCAGTTGAATATCGGTCGCCGCGGCGGCTTGCCGCCCGACCGGTCCGGCGGCGGCCGTCGCATCCACCCCGAGGGTGAACTTCTTAGACAGGATGCCCTGGATGCTCTTCTTGGTTTTGAAAACCAGGATCACGTCAGTCGATTGCACGCCCGCCTGCCAACCGACGCTCCCCCCGGTGATGGTCACGAACAGCGGCGCGTGCCAATTGCGATTCTCATCGCGGACCATCAGCGTGCCGCGGCCGTGGCGAGCGCCAATGACCAGTCCGCCTTTAATCACATTGGGGATGACCGCAATGCCTTCGGCTCCGGCCAGCATCCGCTGCGGGATCGCCTGCGCCGGGATCGCCATGATCTCGTTGAGCGCCTCGATCGATTCACGCACCGTCTCCTCCTCGCGGCCCTGCCCGCGGGCGATCTCGCCGTGGCAAGTCGCGATCGCCAAGGTCGCGGCAAGCGTCGCGGACAAGGGGCGGCGATTCCGTCGGGTGGGCGTCGGGGTCATCATCAAAGCGCTCCGGGAAGTCAACGAGAAGTGGCGGCGGGCGATTCTGGGCCGATTCGCCGGCAGCCGTCAAGATTGATCTGCCAGGGTTGGATTTCTCGAAAAACAAGTTGCGCGGAACGCAAGCAACCGCCATGTCGGGGAAACACGTGCGGCGGCGGCGCAGCTGAGGTGGTTCTTGCTGCTTGCTTGCCATCAACTCGTTTGCGACGATGCCAGTTCGCCAGTTGCGTCTCCCCGCGCGGAATTTGCAATGAAACTCGCTTACCTGTACGTCGCCCTCGGGCTGGTTGCCAATCTGGTGACGGTCTACTGCATGAATCGCACTCACGACGGTTGGGCCCGCGGCGTGGGCGCCTGGTCGGGCGAGATGTGGCTCAACTACGCGGGCATCGCCGTGCCGATCGTCGTCACGCAGTTCTGCCTCGTCCTGGCCAAGTCGGAAATGTCGTTGACCGGCGCTATTGCGGCGCTGATATCCGCCGTGCTGATCGCGTCGATGGTGATGGAATCCTACGGCAGCGGACGACCGGCGAGCGGCCTGCAGTGGGTGCTCGCCGGGCTGATGGTCCTGTCGGTGTGTGCGTTCCTGATGGCCAGCGCCCCCGACGCCCAGGCCCCCGACCTGCCAATGAGCCAAACCGCCGCGTCGGAACCCCCGTCGCCCGCTGAGCTGCCAGCTCGTTCTCGGTTGCAAAAAAACTAAATTCTCAGTGCAAAACTCCGTGCCGCGGCGCGGCGGATACGACTCTTACTCCTTGCTCGCCTTCAACTTGCGTGTCATGTCGCCCGATTGCGTGGGGCCATTTATGCGAGCAATATTCCCCTTCGGCAAGCAAAACTCTTCGCTGAGCACCTCGAGCCGTACTCGATCCAGCATTCCATCGAGCATGCGATCGATGTCCGACTTCGGCTGGGGCGGCCCTTGCTGCTGTGCGCGGCGCGCGCCGAAATGGTCCTGCTGCAGTTGCTGCAACCGCCCCACGACGCGCTGCTGCTGCGATTGGTCGTAGCACTCGTCGACCAGGATGCTGGCCGCCTTGTCGAGCAGCGACTTGACCTCATCGGGCGCAACCGAGTCGGCCGCGCGCCGCGCGAACCGCTCGGGGCACATCCGCTCCAGCAGCCAGGCCGCGGCCCGCCAGTGCGTTTCGGCCGCCCGGCGAACCATCCGCAACGGCGTCAACTCGGCGGTCGTCTCGGCCTGCTGGAGTTGCCGGCCAAACGCCTCGTCGCGCTGGGCCTCGCGGCGAATCGTCCAGGTGGAACACCCCGCGTGGCGGGCGGCTGCCTCGATCCCCGCCCCCACGGAGATCATGGCGCACACCAGGCGTCGTTTCTCATCATCGGCCAACAATCGCGGCCGCCCTTGTTGGTTCATCGCTTCCCCCTTGCCGTTGACCACCAGTGGGTCGAAATGCCGCGGGGCGAGACCCGAAGGGCTGCGAACGCAGCGCAGCAGAGCCCCAGAAAACCACCCGGGAGCTCGCTCCAGTCGTCCCCAGCCGCCCCTCAATCAAGCGGCAGCGGCATCGCGACGTGTCGCCGTACAGTACGGCTCTGGGGCCCATTGTCCCCGATGTGGTGGCCCATTTTCTACAAAAATCCCACGGGAGCGGGGCACAGCAAGGACGACAGCAGACGAGGCATCGCGCGGTGCATCGTCAGCATCCCATCCTCGCTCGCTCCAGGCTGCTTTCGCCAATCCTCCGCATACGACTGATGGTGGCAGACCGTGCGGAAGTCAACGGAATTCAATCGCATCACCGGGTAGCCCAGCTTCTCGAAGCTCACATCGCCGCAGGCGGCAAGAGGTCTCAGTCGTCGCGCTGCTCAACAGTGCCTCTTGCGGCTTCGCCGCCCAGGTTCAAGAACCTGGGCTACCCGGTGGGCGCTCGCACCCACCGCCAACGCCCAGAATCGGCGGGCGTGAGTTTTGGGAGCAAGGTTTGAAGCACGAATCAAACCGCGGCGGCCACCAGTTCGCGATGGCAGCTGTTTAAGGTGGGTGCAAGCACCCACCCTACGTCACTACGTCACTTGGTCGCTAGTGGCACGTGGCGCTTGACGTTGCCAACGAATGAGCCCGAGCATCAACAATATGTGAAACACTCGGTCTGCTTTGATGTGATCGAATGCGGCATCGGATGCCATGCCATGGCTAACGTAGTTTCTTAGGTTCCACCCTCGCGGATCGGTGAAGACGACGCGGAGGTAAAGGCAGCGATCCTCGCCCAACACTGCTTTAGTTTCCGGGTGATTGAGAACCTGATCGAAGGTCATTAGCTGAAACGCATTCCTGTCACGTCGACTCGCTCGCAAGGGGGAGACGTTCCTTGTCTCAAGCACTCTCCTCGTCGCTGCTTCAATCAGCGGGACGAGGATGTGAATAGCAACTACGAAGTCATTGTCGAAGTATGACTGCACGCCGCGGCAAAGTAGCTGTTCCTGTTCCTTGATGAATAACTCGGACTGCCTAAGAAGTGTAACGAGTTGCTGTGTCGTTGGCAGAAATGAGTTGTAGACAGCGTGAATGACAAACTCCAGATACGCAGAGCGAAAATGGAGGTTATCGGCCAAGTGGTGAATGAGTCTCCCATCGTCGTCCATTCCAGCCGCCCCCGTATTCGCCACAGGTACGGGGTGGTCGGTTGGCCCGAGAAATGTCTTTCCCATCATGGATGACAGGATGAATTGCTTTTCCAGCCGCTTCATCGATCCCTTCTCCGCGTCGATCTTTGGGGCAAAGTAGGCCACAATACGACGGAGCGATTCCTCAAGAGACGTGGAATAGAAATGCGCTGCCAATCCGTGTAGTTCATCCCATGTAAATGTGAAGGTGTGATTTATCGGCACCAGGTCGGCTTGAGCTTGCCGCGACACTTTGACGAGATCGCAGCGAGCCTCTTCCGCTAAGTCGTGACAGTCATTATCGGCAAAAAGCCCTTGAGCAACTTGGAACCAATGCACCTGCAATATCGCAGCAACGGCGGCAAGCCGCGAACGAAGGCAATCGCGGAAAGCAATGAGCACGGCTCTCAGGCATTCCCGGTCGCCAGTGCTACGATAGGCCTTGCACAACCGGCCAACGACGTGGATGGCTTGATTCGGGTCGAGGATAGCATCTACTGAAGGGTCGCAGACCCGGTCACAGCGTGACTGAAGCCCTCTTATCAATCGTTGTCGAACATCTTGTGTATCGCCTCCGAGATCTGCTCTCCAGAGCAGGTCAAACGCAAATCCCCACGAACCCAACTGATCGTCAACTGCGATGGCGTCTTCCAACTTGAGTATAGACAGCGCGGCACGCCGAATTCGCTCTTGATCACGAAGCAGCAGAGACAGAGCCAAGGCCCTGGCATGCAGGTTCACCATATCGATCGCATGAAACGACTTTGCTGGAAGAGTCGAGACAGTATCAATTACGAGCCGCGGCATACTTGCATTGCGAGTCGCACCTGCAATTCGCGGACACAGATCCCAGGCAAGATCGGCGTAACGAATGCGTAGAAATGGACTCGTCGCAATCTCAGCTCGCTGTTCCAGGTATGCCACAAGATCTGCAGACAGAAACGAGGCTGATTTAATACGCGTTCTAGTCTGAAGTAG
>JAGQOU010000300.1 GCA_020427145.1 Planctomycetales bacterium
TCTCCATCATCTCGTAGGTGACGCGACCCCACAGCATCGCCCCACCCTCGTCCATAAGGCGGGTGAAGAAAGCGTGCGTCTCGTCGTCGGCGATTCCCTCCTGGTGGTCGACGCAGCCGTCCAGGGTGACGTTGATGCTAAAGGCCAAGAGTCCCATGGCGACGATTCTACTCCGAGTTCGGCGGACTACTGGACTGTCACTTGTCGACGAGCACCTCGCAGCGGCTAACGTAAAAGTCTCGGTTGCCGGCCGCCCGCGGGAGCAGGCGTCCAACCAACCCGACCATTCTACTCGTGGGCGTCGCCGGTCAACTGCAGTCAGTGGTTAGCCACCTTCTTGCGGTGCTCTCTGCCACGGCGAGCCGACCGATTCCCGCCATGCATGCCATCCAGGAGGCATGTCGGCTACAGCAGTCACTGACGGATCGAGCGCAACAATTTCTTGCATGGAGACGACCGCGGCATTGTCGGGATCCGCATCCGCCAAGCCGAGAAATTGCCAGCTATGGTCATCGGAATCGTGCGTAATATGCAGAATTGGTTGACCATCGAATACGATCGAACGAAGCGTGATTGCCGCGCAGTTCGGTGCTTGATCGAACGGCCAATTCGACTCGGCAGAAGCGAGCGAAGTTCTTTTCTTGCGGAACCAGTTCAGCATCGACTACCTGGGGTGGCTCACGAACGAGGTCAGCGGGCGGCGGCCGTTGACCGTTGATTTGACTTACTGCGTGTTCCGCCGCTCCGCTGGACCGACTGGTTAGCCTGCATTGAAGTAGTCCAGTTCGACTTCCATCGGCTCCATGTCGCTAACGGCGCGATAAGCTTCGGATTCACGCACGAAGCGCTCAAAGTAATCCACGGCCTGTGGTTTTGGTCGAGGACACCATTTATTGCCCGACTGGATCGCTCGCAGCGCATCGGTCGGCGCGAACCTGAACGCCAACGACAGCTGCCAGATGTTCTCGTCCTGAGAGTCACCGTCCAAGATGAGCTGACGCGCCATGTCGAGCTCGAAGACGTCGCCGTCATCCCCCCGTGACACTCCCCATTGATATAGCAGCATATCGGCGTCAGCATCGGCCGGGCAATCCTCGACGCGCTGATTCCGGTAGAAGGCGAACATCCCGGCCAGCCCTTGCGGGACGGTCAAACGATCAAGGGCGAGTCCGTCTTCAACCAGGAGACGCTCAAGCGTTTCTCGTGCGGCGTGTGCGTTCATGTTTCTGAGGGCTAACGTAAAAGACTCAGTTGTCGACCGCCCGCGGAGAGCAGGCTCCAAACCGACCCCACCATTCTACACGCGGGCGTCGCTGGTCAACTTCGACCGGTGCTTAGGCGGCATCTGTCGCCTCGCCAGCGGTCGAGAGTGTCAAAGTCAGTCCGACACCCGGGCTTGCCAGAGCGTTCAAGACGCTGACGAGCATATCAAGACACTCATTTGTAACCACAAAGATATTCACATCGCTTTTCCAGCCGCGTCGTGACGCTTGCTCTCGCCACGGGCTCGGCGGAGCCTCGCTCTCCCGGCGTTTTACGACCGCTTAGGACGCCGCCACGCTGGACGGGTCGACGGCGGCGAGGTGTTCGGCGAGGAACTCTGGCAAGTCGCCGCGCTGCAGGTCGTCGGCCGTGGTGAATCGTAGCTTCACCTGGTCGCCGTTCTCGGCCGAGGCGATGACGCGCTTGGCGGCCAGTTCGGCGATGCGCCCGGTGGCGAATGCGCCGCTCGGGCCGTTGAGGATCAGGTCGACCCCCGCGAGACGCTTGGTGTGAACCGTCGCCCACGGGTCGCTGCGCCCCGGGGCCATCAGGTGGACCACCTGTTGGTTGTTCCACAAGAATTGACCCTGCGGTGCGTCCTCGTCGGCGCCGGTGGTTTCGTGCAGCAGGTCGAGCAGCTCCTCGAGCACCTCGACGTTCCAGTCGGGCTTCTTCCCCGGCGGAAAGCCCTTGCGGGCGAGGTGCCACTTGCGGCCCAGCTTTTTCCACGGCATCAGGTCTTCGGGGTTCTCGCTCACCCGCTCGGCGAATTTGCCGAACCCGGCGACGGCCTCTTCCAGGAATCTCCAGAACGCGGGCGTGTCGATCTCCTCCCAACTGTGGGCGTTGACCTGCACCTCCTGAAACGGGCCCCGCAGGTTCTTGCACTTCACGCGGGCGTCGTTGCCGTATTGCTCGACATGGTCCAACTGGTTGAGCGGCGCCAGTTGCAACTCCTCAAGGAGCTTTTCGCGGCGGAAGGTGCTCTTGGCGGTGCGGAACTTGAGTTTCACCAGCCAGGGCTCGCCCGTGATGGCGTGAAAGAACCAGCCGTCGGTTTTCTTCACCGCGGCGATCTCGACAACGGTGCGGCTGCTGGACCAATCGGTGGGGCTGAACTCGCCCAGGTCCTGGATCTTCTTCTCGATCGCATCGAGGATCTTGCCGTCCCAGCGGCAGGGCGCCCCGCTGCGGCTCACGCGCTCCTTGGTGTGCCAACGACGCCCGTCGATTTCCCACGGCATGCGGATGTCGCGGCCCAGGTCTTCGATATCGACGTCGCCGGCCCGGCGCTTCTCAGCAGCCTGCGGATCGTACGGCTTGCGGTCGACCAACGGACCCGCGGCGAGCACCGGGGCGAGGGCGCGGGCGGTGTGGGAGGGGAATGACGAATGACGAATGTCGAATGTCGAATTCGCCGACTGCTTCTTCTTTTTTCCTTTCGTCATTCGGACTTCGTCATTCGACATTCGCTCCACGAGCGATTCCGGCGTGCCGCAGCCGACGATCTGGCCGCCGCCGTCGCCGGCTTCGGGGCCGACGTCGATGATCCAGTCGCATTGCTTGATGACGTCGAGGTTGTGTTCGATGACCACCACCGTGTTGCCGAGGTCGACCAGGCGGTGCAGCACGTCGAGCAGCTTGGCGACGTCGTCGAAGTGCAGGCCCGTGGTCGGCTCGTCGAGCAGGTAGAGCGTGCGCCCCGTGTCGGGCCGGGCGAGCTCGGCGGCCAGTTTCACGCGCTGCGCCTCGCCCCCGGAGAGCGTCGCGGCGCTTTGGCCCAGGGCGACGTAGTCGAGCCCCACGTCGCACACGGTTTGCAGGATGCGGCGGATCTTGGGGATGTTGGCGAACAGCTCCAGCGCCTCGCCGCACGACATCTCCAGCACTTCGGCAATCGAATGGCCGCGGTACTTCACCTGCAGCGTTTCGGCGTTGTAGCGATGGCCGTGGCAGGTGTCGCAATCGACCCACACGTCGGGCAGGAAATGCATCTCGA
>JAGQOU010000301.1 GCA_020427145.1 Planctomycetales bacterium
TGGCCGTCGTCACGGCGGTTGGCGCCGCGGCGTTGGCCGGGCTGTCGGGATCGTTCAGCTACGCGCTGTCGATCGGCGCGGTGGCGGCCAGCCTGGGCGGTTGCGTCGCGGCCGCTTGGTTCTCTCGGCCGCGAACAGGCCCCGGCGGCGCCGCGGGCCCCGCCATCGTCGTGCTGCTGGGCATGCTGCTGTGCGGCGTGGCGTTCTCAGAGGTCGCGCTCTGGCGCGCCGTGTTGGTGGGAATCGCCTGGATCGCCGCAGCCGGCCGCCTGCCGCTGCTCGACGCCCTGCCGCCGCGGCGCTCATCGGCCCTACGCATCGCCGCGTGCCTCGTGCCGCTGACAATCGCCGTGGGCACGGCCGCCTACGACTTCGCCTCGGCCATTCAACAAACGCCCGCCGAGCCGGCAAACCCGTACATGTCGCTGTAGGCGGGCATCGTCGTAGAGCTGTAATGCTCTACGCGCGAGCGTTTTCGACGCCGGCCGAGGGTGCGTCGGACGAGGAATCCGACGCATCAACGCGAGTTCGCCAATGTCGATGTGTGCCACTGGCGTCTCGCCAGTGTGAAGTGAAGTCCGATTTTGCCGCGGATTCGCACTGGCGACACGCCTGTGGAACCCAAATTACGGCCCGCTTTGCCAGTGGCACGTGGCGTCGAATCGGCAGCCAGTATAGCAGCCAATGCTCCGCGCCGGGCCTTATCGCCACAAACGTCGACGAGAGTATTGCCATACAAGGCACATCGCGGCGAGCGCCATAAAGGCAGATCCAGGTTCAGGTAATTGTTCTAGCGATGGTGCAGAGTAGAATCGCTGCCAGGCAAGAAAATCGGCGCCGTTGCTCACACCGTTCGAATCATGATCGCTGCCGGCACTTCTGCCGAAGTCGCCTTGCCATGTCCGCAGATCCGCGCCCGTGACTCGGCCGTCCTGGTCGTAATCCACCGCCAGCGGCGAGAAATCAATGCGAAGCGCCACCCCGGTGTCCCGCTGCTCGATGATCCACTGCAAATTGGCGGAGATCGGCGGCAGCGTCGTCAGCCCGAAATCGCCAGCGAGCGGATTAGCTGAAGTGATGATCAAGAATTCCTGCCCGTAGGCGGGCACAAAGCCGTCCGCCAAGCTCACCGCAAGTTCGCCGTCGAGTTGAATTTGGCCGACGACCGTAAGCTGCCCGTAGTCAAAGCCGGCGTGGTTTCCGCCAATCTCGAATTGCACCATGCTTGCCGGCAGTAGCGTTAGGTCGCCATGCACCGTCAGCGCCCCGCCGAGCAAGGCCAGAGAGCCGTCATTAACGACTTGCAGCACGTCGGCCTCGACCAGATTGCCGGCGGCGACTTCGAGTCGCCCGTACTGCAATAGCGAACTCGACTGCACGGAAAGGTTAAGTACGGCTGCGGACGTGATGACTCTGCCGCCGCGACGGGGAATGCCGGCGCTGATCGTTCCCGCGTTGACGATCGTGTTTCCACCAGCGATCAACGTGCTGCCCAGCCCCTCACTGTGGAACGTGAAGCCTGCACCAAGCGTCAGATTGCCGCTTGCCTCGAGACCGCCGCCCGGCGCGGTCGCCGAACCGTATGTTGTCATGACGCCCGTCCCGGAAATCGACTGTTCGCCACTCAGTGACAGTCGACGCGTCAGGAGGCGAACCGTTCCGTTGACCTCGAGTCCGTCGACGACTGCGACAGGCGCCAGCGACGCCGACGACCAGTCCATCACAAGATCGCCATCGATGACGGCGCCCTGCAGCGTGAGATCCGTAGCGGTTGCAACTTGCCACTCGCCTGACAACCTCGCGTGATCGATTGTCACAGTCCCTTCCAGATCGACATGCGAATTCGTGTCCGCGTCGGCGCGTATCGCTACGTCGCGCAATACGCCCCCAAGGAAGTGCCACCCGGAGCCTTGAGAGTCGGTGAGCGATCCGTTCTCGAAACCGCCGAATCCGGCCATTCGCCACGTCCACGCGTCGTCCGCAGGTTCCAGCGAGCTGCCTTCAAGATCAATGTCGCCGCCGACAAACACTTCGTCGGGTTGCCAGCCGAACCCGCGTAATGTGGAAAGGGTTGTCGAAAATTTCGTGAAGAGACTTCCTCCGGTCATCTTGATTTGCTGCGGCGTGGTTGGCGCCGCGGATAGGCTAAGAGTGCCGCCCGAAACGGCAATTTCGCCCGCCGAGCCCGCAAGCGACCGGATGGCGAGTGTGCCCGCGGAGATCGCGACATTGGCATTGACCTGGCCCTGTAAGTCGACGTAGCCGCCGCTCACGGTCAGTGGTGCGTCCAACTCGGACGCCGCATCGAGATACAGTCCGCCTCCGCCCACAGTTGTCGCCACGGCCAGCCTAACGTCGTTCAGATACACGCTGTCGTTAGCCGCGATTGTATTGCCGTTAGGCAACCCGACAAGCGAGCCCTCGGCAAACCGCGCGTGAGTCAGATTCCAAGTCCCTGGGATGTCATTGAGGTTCCAAGGCTGCTGATCGAGCACGATATGGGGCGTTGGGCCAAGTCCCGTGTTATCGAAGGAGATTTGCGTGTCGGGCGTTGTTGCAAACTGGGCCAAATTCGAAGCCAGCATCTCGCCATCGAGCAGCAGTGTTGGCCCATTTCGCCAGATCCAATTGCCCGTTGTGGGCGTGTTGCCACGAACGCGGAGCGTGCCGCCGTCGACAGTCATAGTTGTCCCGGCGGCATTCCACCATCCGTCGATGCTCAATTCGCCGCCGGCGGAAATCGTGACCGGCTGATTGAAGCGGTAACCGTATTGCAGACTCTCGTCGAAGTCGAAGCTGGAGAGTGAAATGCTGCTGCCAGGGTCAATCACAAGGTTGCCGACCGTTCCCCCTGGACCAAAGCGATTGATAGCCATGGCTCCGCCATTGGTCGCGCGCAGCGTCCCTGAACTGGAAAACGCAACATATTGGTCAACGACGAGCAAGCTGTCGGGGCCGTCGACTTCCATGAGGCCCAGGTTGTTGATACTGCCGCCACCGGATGCGTAGTACTGCTTGGTCAGCAGGAGCCGACCGCCCTGTTCGGCACGCACTATCACTCCGCTGCCGATCTCGACGCTTGAACTACTGTCGCGAAGGGTAATGCGGGCCTCGGGCTCGCAACAGGCTGGTCCATGGCGACGAACAACGAGTAGGCCGTTGCCAACAATACGAGTGGGCCAAACAACCTTGATTCCGAGGTCCTCGGTCAACTCCACGACGCCCCCGTCGAGAATCAGACCTCCCCCGGACAAGGTGACGTTGTTGGCCGAGGTTACTCCCCGACGCAATGTTGTTGCCAGGGTCACATTGCCGAGGATCAAATCACGGCCGAAAGGGTCGTTGACGGTGAATGCACCGGCTGGGCCCTCGACTCGCGTGGCATAGAGATTGCCGCTTTGCAGAAGCAAACTCCCCGCATTCACGCTAATCCCGTCGAGCGCTCGGAGTTCCCCGCCGGAAACAAGTCGCAGCGTCGCATCATCCGAGCCGAGTGTGATCTTATCGAGCCAGATGTAGTCGTTGATCGTCACCTCATAGTCGGCTCCTTGGGCATCGACGCGGGCGTGGTATTCCCCGGACGGAATCTGGCCGTTGTGTGGGACGACATTAGGCGACCAAGCTGCCGCGTCAGTCCACAGACCATCGACAGGCTGCCGCCAAAGCACTTCGGTTTGACTGAAGCTGACCGCCGGACTTCCGACAATCAGCACCATGAACAGAGTCGGCGCCAAGAAAAGACGAGTCATGAGAAATGTTGCAACCCAGTAGATGAGGCGCAGCAGCAATTTGACTCGATTCAAAATACCAAAGCGCGCGCCACCCGCCAATGGAATGCCGGCATGCAATCCCCTGGGCCGCTATCGGCTCAATGCGCGTCCACGGGACATGCCTCTCCACCTCGCGCAAACGGGGAACATCCACCCGGCGTTTTCGCCATGCCATCACCGCGATCGAAACGGGGCCTGATTTAGCCAAACCTTTCACCCGTTGGCCTTCTCATTTGTGACGGAAACGCCAGAGTCGCAACTGCACCCGCAAAGCACCCGCGGCGCCTGACACTTGCCGGCACCCGGTCATATCGAGCGCCGAGTCGGAGCCCTCTCGCGGTGGGGTAGGACGCTTGCTCACGGCCCCGCTAGGTGGCGTTTCGATCGGGTATCGCGAGCACGACTGTTGGCAGGCATGGTCAGCGGGCCAATGCGCGCCGCGTCACTCGATCCAGCCGCCGCCGAGGACGCGATCGCCGTCGTAGCAGACCGCCGCCTGGCCTGGCGCCACGTGCGGCTGCGGCGACAGGAACTCTACGGCAATGCGACCGTCGTCCAGCACGCGAACGTCGGCGTCGGTCGCCGTCGAATTGTAGCGCACTTGCACCTGGCATCGCTCCGGCACGTCCGCGGGATCCACCAGCCAGTTGCAATCCGTGGCCGTGAGTTGCCGTCGGCCCAACTCGTCGCGGTCGCCCAGCACGACGCGGCGCGTGTCGGGTTCGATTCGCACCACGAACTTGGGCTCGCCCAGCGCGATGCCCAAACCCTTGCGTTGCCCCACGGTAAACCCCTCGATGCCGGCGTGCTGGCCGACGACCGTCCCGTCGGTCAAGACGAACTCGCCGCCGCGGGTGGTTGGCTCGCCGCGGCCGTGGCGGTAGTTGCGGACAAACTCGTCGTACCGGCCGCTGGTCACGAAGCAGATTTCCTGGCTGTCCTTCTTGGCGGCGACGTCGAGGCCGATCTCGGCGGCCATGGCGCGGATCGCCGGTTTCTCGAAGTCGCCGACCGGCAACATCATCCGCGGCAAGAACTCGCGGCGAATGCCAAACAGCACGTAGGACTGGTCCTTGCCGTCATCGCGACCGCGCAGCACGTGCGTGTCGCCGTTGTCGCCGCTCGCCAGACGGGCGTAGTGCCCCGTGGCGACGAACTCGGCCCCGGCCGCATCGGCGTAGTCAAACAGCTTGCCGAACTTGATCCAATTGTTGCATTGCACGCACGGATTGGGCGTGCGGCCCGCGGCATACTCGTCGACAAAGTAGTCGATGATCCGGCCGAACTCGCGATCGAGATTCAGCGCATAGAACGGTATCCCCAGCCGGTCGGCCACGCGGCGGGCGTCCTCGGCGTCGGCGGCTGTGCAGCAGCCTTGCTTGTGGTCGAGCCGGTCGACGATCGGCAGCTGCACGGCGGGCGAGACGCCGGGGCTCGGGTCGCGGTGGTTCTCCACGGCACAGGCCGCGGGAGATTCGTGGCCGTGGCGCATGAAGACGCCGATCACGTCGTGCCCCTGCTGCAGCAGCAGATGGGCGGCGACGCTCGAATCGACTCCCCCGGACATGGCTAGCACGACGCGCGACATACCTCTCAAGTCTACTCGCAGGCCCTCGTCGGCGGCGAGGGGCCCGCCTATAATCGCGGGTCTGGATCCCCCTTTGCTCCCTCCTGGAGTCCCGAACCATGCTCGACAGCCAATATTACGATCGCGCCAAGGCGATTCGCGAGGCGATTGTCCAGCTACGGGACTCTCTTTGACTTTGCTGCTAAGGAAGCACGGATCGCGGCGATCGACGAGCAGATGGCCGCGGCGGATTTCTGGAACGACCAGGAGCAGGCCCAAGCGTTCGTCGCCGAGCGAAAGAGCCTGCTGGCGATCGTCAAACCGCTGGCCAGCGCCATCCAGGCGGGCGAAGACCTCGACACGACCATTGAGTTCGCCGAGGAGGACGAGGAGCTCGCCGCGGAGGTGCCCGCCAAAGTCGAGCGGCTGGAAGCGATGCTCGAGGAGCTGAAGCTCAAGGCGTTGCTCAACGGTCCGCACGACGCCGCGGGGGCGCTGATCACGATCAACGCCCGCGATGGCGGTACCGACGCCAACGATTGGGCCGAGATGCTGCTGCGGATGTATCTGCAGTGGGCGCAGAAACACGACTACAGCGTCGAACTCATCGACCGGCAGGACAACGAAGAGGCCGGCATCAACAACGCCACGGTCGCCATCCGCGGGCCGATGGCCTACGGCTACCTGCGTGGCGAGACAGGCATGCACCGCCTGGTGCGGATCAGCCCGTTCAATAGCGAAGGCAAGCGGCAGACCAGCTTTGCCGCCGTGGATGTTTCGCCGGAAATTTCCGACGCCGTCGAGATCGAAATCAACGAGGACGACGTCCGCATCGACACTTACCGGGCGAGCGGGGCCGGCGGACAGCATGTCAACAAGACCGACAGTGCGATTCGCTTGACTCACGGTCCGACCGGCATTGTCGTGCAATGCCAGAACGAGCGCAGCCAGCACAAGAACCGCGCGACCGCGTGGAAGATGCTCCGTTCGCGGATGGCCCAGTTCGAGGAAGAGAAACGCGAGCAAGAGGACGCCGCCAAGTACCAGCGGCAAGCGAAAACGGGCTTCGGTTCGCAGATTCGCAATTACTTTCTCCATCCCGACCAGCGCGTGAAGGACTCGCGCACGAAGTATCAGCAGGGCAACTTCCACGCTGTGCTGGACGGCGACATTCAGGGCTTTTTGGACGCGGTGTTGCGGTGGCGCGCGGGCCAGCCGATCGAAGGCGCCGAAGACGACTGATGCTGCCCGCGCCGCCCTCCCGCCAGGGTCGGCCCCGCTCTCCACGAATCGCACCGCGGTCTCGCGGCTCGCCGGACGCTGTTATGTCGAATCTCCCTGCCGACCGTCCGACGCCTCGCCTGGCAGCCGCGTCGCACCATGGCGAGGCCCTGGTGGTGGAGTTCATCGCGGCAGGCGATCGCATCGCGCACCGCGTGTCGCTGGCGGCGGCCGACGGTTCGATCACGCCGCTCGTCGAGTCGCTGGAAGGCGCGCCCGACGACCCCTGGCCGCCAAGCCCTGCGTTGCAGTCGCTCAATCACGATCAACTGGTGCGGGTTGCGGCCGACGGCGTTGCTTGTCCCGCCGTGTTGGTGGGGATGAGCGGCAACAGCCACTGGTCGCTGGGTGTCGAGACCGCCGTCGTCGACGGTCAAACGGCGCTCGCCTTCGACGCCGCCGTGCGAGTGAAAACGCCACCTGCCGCGCCGATTGGCAGCCGCTACCGCATGCTCGTCGCAACCGAAGCGGCCGCACCGGGCGTGCTGCGTTTGGCAACTCCCGCGGGCGCGGTGCATCTGACCACGCTGCCGCTGATCGCCGACGAGCCCGCCTCGGGGCCCGCGGTGCAGCACGCCGCCGACGCCTGCTGCATCGCCTGCCCCGTCGCCGCCGACATCAACGTCCCCACAACGCTCCGCTGGCGGTACCAATTGGCGTTGCTCGCACGGTAACGACCGCAACCGCTGCGGCCGCAGCAGACAGGACTTCGTCGCTCGTGAGGACCATGGCGCTAACACGCTATTTTGCGCGGCAGCAATAATATTGAAATTTCGGTGCAAAACCCCGCGTGGCGGAGCGACTGAAATCTCCTTAACTGTCTTCCTGCCAAGCATTTACGAGCAACTCGTCCGTGGCAAGCGGGCGAGTTCTGCAAACAGAAGTCACCCCCGGCGAGCAAAACTCGCGGCCGCGTTCGCCGTTGCGGCTTGGCGGCCCGGGATGTCTGCCGGTCAGTCGGCGGGTTTCCCTGCCTCCGTTCTAACGCATGTCGTGGCCCATTTTCCACTGAAATCCTGCCGCAGTCCGTCGAATCCCCGCGCCCCGTCAACGAACACCGTCGGTTCGAGCTGTATGCGTTGGGAACTTCGCGAGTTGAGCCCGCGCACAGCAGCCAGCTCTCACTGGAGCCGCAATGCTCCGCATGCAAACAGTATTCACGGTTGTGATCCTAATCTCATCCGCGGCGACGCGCTGGGCGGACGGCTCTGGGGTGAGAATGACCGCTGCGCTTTTCGAGAATCTCGAATCCGCCGCGACTTCATCCTTCCACGCGGACGAGTTCGTTCGACAGCCGACGTCCTGGGGCGCCCGCCGGGCGCGGCGCCCTCACTTGACTCGCGAGATGATGCTCGACGCGGCCGAGTCGATCCCTTTGAGCGCCGCCTGCAGTCCCTCGCGGCTGGGAGCGTAGTCCATCGCCACCGAGCGTTCAATCTTATCGGCCAGGACAAGCTCTTTGAGCGAGTAGGTGTAGTCTCGCATGCCCTCGTCGTGGCATTGGTGCAGGATCGCCGGCAGGTCTTCGTCTTCCTCGCGGAGAATCTTGTCTCTCACGGAACCATTGACCAACAGCACCTCCGTGGCCGGGAATCGCACACCCGGCTCGACCCCGGGCAAGAGCCGCTGGACCATGATCGCCTTGAGACTATTCGCCAGCGACGAACGAATAAAACTGTGCTCGCTGCGATCGAAAAACTCAAGGATGCGAGAGAACGACAACTGGGCGTCGGCGCAGTGCAACGATCCCATCACCAAATGCCCCGTCTCTGCCGCTTGGATCGCGGCGAGCATCGTCTCGCGATCGCGCATCTCGCCGATGAGGATGCAATCGGGATCTTGCCGCACCACCACGCGCAGGGCGTCCTTGAACGTGGGCACGTCGAGCCCGATCTCGCGCTGCGAGATGATACTCTTCTTGCCGTGGAAGGCGAACTCCACGGGGTCCTCGATCGTGATGATGTGCAAACTGCGGTGCTGATTGATGTGCTCGATCATCGCCGCCAACGTGGAGCTCTTGCCCGAACCGGTCACGCCGCAGACGAGAATCAGGCCTTCCATGGTTTGGCTGATGAGCGTGCGATAGATCTCCGGCAGGTGCAGCCCGTCGAAGTCCATGATCTTCGCCTGCACGCGTCGGACGGCGACGTGCAGATCGCCGTGGCTGCGAAACAGGTTGATGCGGTAGCGGTCGCCGCTGTCGTCGGCCGCCGAGAAGTCGAGCGAGCCCGACGTTTCAAACTCCGGCCAGCGGTTGGGCGGCACGAGGCCGGCAACCATCTCGTGCATAAACTGCGTGTTGGGGATTGCCGGCATCTCCAGCCGCCGCAGGTGCCCGCCGATGCGAACATAGGGCGGAGACCCCACTTTGAGGTGCAAATCCGAAGCCTCGTGCTTGCCCAGAAACGCCAGCAACCGGTGCATCTCGTCGTCGGGAGGGAGGTCTTCGAACATGGAGGAGGCCCCTGAGAAAAGGTGCGGCTCGACGACCCCGATCGCTCGGGTCGCCTGGCTCATGCCGCGGCGGATGAGTGTGCGAAACCGCTCGCCCCGCCCGCCGACCCTTCGCGGTCGCGGACGCCTGCAAACGAAATCGCATCTCCAGCAGTCTGTCGAAATCGCAGACCGGCTCGCAACGCACCGCCTTGAAGCTCGCCACGGTCGCGTTCCCTGCACGCGCCGATCTGCTCTTCCAAGGACCGCCAGGCCTCTCGCTATGCTCCGAGTCGCCCCAGGTGCAACAATCGTGCCGTGAACCAACACGCCAGCGCCCAGGCCGATCCCAGGGCCCAGCCGGCGAGTACGTCGGTCGGCCAGTGAACGCCCAGATAGACGCGGCTGACGCCGACCGCGACCGTGACTGCCGCGGCCACGACGATCAGAAACACTTTGAGCCGCCGCGGGCGAACCAACTCGGCCAGCACGGCCCCCAATGTCAGATAAACGGTGGCCGCCATCATCGAATGGCCGCTGGGAAAGCTTTGCGTGTAGACATGCGAGCCGTGCGGCACGAGGTCGGGCCGCGGTCGGTCGAAGAGCGACTTCAACGCCAGACTGATCACGATCCCTCCCGCGAGCGCGACGACCAGCCAAATCGCCTCGCGTCGTTTTCCAAGAATCGCGAGGAAAATGGTGACCACGACGCCCAACAGCGTGACGATTCCCACGCCGCCCAGCGCCGTGAAGTCGCGCATCAGTTCCTCAACCCATTGCGGGCCAAGCGGATCGCTGCGGTCGGCCGGGTTGCGCAGCGCAAGCACGATTCGCTCGTCAATCTCGTGCGAGTCGCCCTCGACCACCTCGTCGGCGACCTCGCAAAACGCCCACACCCCGCCAGAGGCCAGCAGCATCAGGCCGATGAGAATCGGTTCGCGGGCGATTCGCTGGGCAAACGCAGGGAGTGTCATGGCTGCATTCTACGCGGCTCCCAGCGTGACACGAAGCAGTCCGCCCATTTTGGCCACGGCGCGCGGGGCGACGTCAGTAGCTGTGCGGGCCCAACTTCACTTTTCCGCGAAACGTCCAATAGACCACCGCGGTGTAGGTGAGTACAAACGGCATCCCCATCCCGGCGATGATTGTCATCAGCCACAGCGTGGAGTCGGACGACGCGGCGTTGTACACGGTCAGGCTGTTGGCGGACTCGGGCGACGACGACACGAGATTGGGAAACAACGCCATGCCGAACAGCGCGACTAGGGCCATGATCGTCGCCGAGCTGCTGATAAAGGCGTAGCCGGGCCGACTGAGGTAGATCGCGCGAGGGATGTTGGCGATTGCCAGGATATTCAACAGCACCAACACCCACGCCACGGGGTGATCGACAAACGTGCGCGTGGTGCGGGGAATATAGACCAGCGTGGCCATCGTCACGGCCAGATAGAGCACCAAGAACGCGCCGAACGTGCGCCACATCCAGGCGTGCAGTCGCTGCTGCAGTTCCCCTTCTGTCTTGAGATACAGGAAGATCGAGCCGTGCATGGCGAACATCGCCACGGTCATGGCGCCCACCAGCAGGGCGTAAGGATGCAACTGGTCGAGCGTGCTGCCCATGTAGATGCCGCGCTGATTGAGCGGCACGCCGTCCATCGCGGCGCCAACCGATACGCCGAACACGAACGTTGCGACCAGACTCGACGCGAAGAAGTTGAAGTCCCACACGCGGCGCCACCAGGCGGCCGCCAGCTTGCTGCGAAACTCAATCGCGACGGCGCGAAAGATCAGCGCAAACAACACGACCATAAAGGCGAGATAGAACCCGGAGAAGATCGTGGCGTACGCCTCGGGGAAGGCCGCGAACAGCGCCCCGCCGAAGGTCACCAGCCACACCTCGTTGCCGTCCCACAGCGG
>JAGQOU010000302.1 GCA_020427145.1 Planctomycetales bacterium
CGGCAACGTGGCGACCAGCGTCTTTCCCTCGCCGGTCACCATCTCGGCGATGGCGCCCGCATGCAAAATCATGCCGCCGATCAGCTGCACGTCGTAATGCCGCATGCCGAGAAAGCGGCGGCCCGACTCGCGCGCCACGGCAAAAGCTTCGCACAGGATGTCGTCGAGCGATTCGCCCGCGTCGAGGCGGCGGCGGAAGACGTCGGTCTGCTCGCGCAGCTCCTCGTCGGACAGCGCCTGGTACTTCGGCTCCAGGGCGTTGATCGCATCGACCTTCGGCTGCAGTTTTTTGAGGTAACGGGCGTTCGCCGAGCCGAACAGCGCCGTGATGCCGCGTTCAAACCGCCCCAGGATGGCGTTGCCGATCCCGGCGAGGAATTCCCAAATTCGTTCCAAGACTTCCATCGTTCGCTCAATCGGTATGTTGTGTTCGCCGGTGTCCGACGGGCGACGAGCCGACATGGTCGGCAAACGGCCGGGACAAGAGGGCGCCGGCCCCCGGGGGCGGGCGCTCCCGCGGCGGGTGCGTATTGTGAGCAACTTCGTCCGAGAGTTCGCACCGCAGCGCGACGCGCTCGTGAAGTGGGTGGTTATTAAGCTGGCATCAAAGATGCTCAAGCAGCGCGCAAATTTCGCGCAACGCTATCGCACCAAAAAGTTTATTGCGATCGAAAAACCGGGTCAAGGTGAGCCGGGGACATGGATTGGTGCCGCAAACGGGGCAAGTCGGGAGTTTTGGGCGTACTCCTGCGGCCGGATGAGCGGCTGGCGAGCGACAGCATGGCGAAGGAGGCCTCGCGGACCGTTTATACGGAAGAAACCCGGCACTCATGGCGGGCGGGCCCCGGTCGTCCAGGTTTGTCGGTCGTGGCGGGGCAACTGCCTCGCTAGAATTGCCAGCAGCGACCGTCGCCATCCGTTTCCTCTCGCTCTCCTGCTCACGCGACCATGCCGAAGTCTGCCGCGGAAAAACAACGCACCCTTCCCATCGCCGCTAGCGTGACGCCGCTGGCCGAGTTGTCCGACGGGCAGGAGGCGGACTTCTACGCTGTTCTGTCGGCCAAGATTCAACAGACCACGCGCGACGGCAAACCGTACGATCGGGTCACGTTTCGCGACGCCCACCGCGAGGTGAGCTTTCCCATCTGGAGCGACGCCCCACTGGCCGCCGCCTGCCGCGACGAGTGGACCGTCGGCGAGTTCTACAAGCTGCGGGCCGTGTACCGCGAGACGACCTACGGTCCGCAACTCGATATTCGCAAGATCCGCGCGGCCACCGAGGAAGACCGCGACGACGGATTCGACCCGGCGCTGCTCGTGCCCTCGTCCCGGTTCGATCCTCAGGAGATGTTTGCGGAACTGACGCAGATTGTCGCCGAGCACATCGGCGACGAGGCGGTGCGCGAGCTCGTCACGTCGATGCTCGAAGACCATCGGGACGCTATCGAATCGATTCCCGCGGCCACGCACAACCACCACGCCCACCGCAGCGGCTTTGTCGAGCATGTGTTGAGCGTAACCAAAACGTGCGTCTATTTGGCGGACAAATACACGGCGTTGTATCCCGACCTGCGGCCGCCGCTGGATAAGGACTTGGTCGTTGCCGGCGGCGTGTTGCACGACATCGGCAAGCTGCGCGAATTGCAGCCCACCTCCACCGGCGCCGAGTACACGCCCGCCGGCACGCTGATCGGCCACATCCTGCAGGGCCGCGACATGCTGCGCGAAGCGGCTCTGGAGCACCCGATCGACGACGACAAGCTGCTGCGGCTGGAGCACATCATCGTGGCCCACCAGCGGCTGCCCGAGTGGGGCGCCCCCAAGCCCCCCATGACGCCCGAGGCGCTGCTGGTGCACTACGCCGACGATATCGACGCCAAACTGCAGATGATGGTCAACGTACTGACCGAGGACGCGACCGAGGGGCCGCTCACCAGCAACCGCAACGCTTTGCGACAGAAGGTGTATCGGGGCGAGCAGCAGTCCTGAGATTGTGGAGCCGCGTGCCGATCTCAAACCCCAGTTGTTTCGAGACGTGCAAATGTCAATTCACGGTCCGTCTTCATGGAAACTCTTCGGCAACTGATCGATCGAGAAGGTCCGCTGGATTTGCGCCGCGCCGCACAGTGTGTAGTTGAAGTGGCTGATCAACTCGCCGCGATCCACATCTCGGGGCGAGTGTTCCGCGACGTGCGTCCGTCGTCGATTTTCCTCGACCAATTGGGGCGTGCTACCTTTCCAAAGCTAGACCTTCGTGTTCCGGACGCGGCAGCAATATACGGGGCATCCGCGGACGTGGATTCTCTTGACGACGCTGTCGATTTTCTCGCCCCCGAGCAGGCGCTCAACTCACTGGCGGTCGACGCCCGCGCGGACATTTATAGCCTCGGATGCACCTTTTACTTCGTACTCACCGCGCGCCCCCCTTTTGCCGGAGGCAGCGCGTCCGAACGACTGCTCAAACACCAGACGGCTCGGCGCCCCGATCTCAGGGAAATGCGTGCAGGCGTTCCCGCGGAAATTGCCGAACTTTGCAGCGAGATGCTAGAGAAAAATGCGACTGATCGGCCGCCCAATGCCCATGCCATTTCAGAAAGATTGCGGGCCTGGCTCGAAAAATGAATAGCAACACTACGGGAGAGATGGCCCATCATTCGAGCCGGCGGCCCCGCCGCCTCGGCTCCCTCCCCCTCCGCGGGGAGGACTGGGGCGGGGGACGAACCGCCGACCGAGTTCGCCAACTTGTTTTGCCGGCCGCTCGGGCCATCTCGGATCACTCCTGCCGAACCCTCGCCTTCAAGGGAAAGAGACCGGCCTGCTTCGCGTTGCCCGTCGTCATGCTCCTGCAACTGACTATTGCAGTGGCCGCAGCACGCGCCGCCGACCCGCTCGCCGCCGCGCGCGAAACTATGGTCGCAGAAGAAATTGAAGCCGCCGGGGTGAGCGACCCGCGCGTGCTGCAGTCGATGCGCGCCACCCCGCGGCACGAGTTCATGCCAGCCGCGTATCGCCAATACGCCTACTTCGACGCGGCGCTGCCGATCGGCGAGCGGCAAACCATTTCGCCGCCGTACGTCGTGGCGTACATGACCGAGCAGCTGCGACCCCAGCCGACCGATCGCGTGCTGGAGATCGGCACGGGCAGCGGCTACCAGGCGGCCGTGCTCAGCCCCCTGGTCAAGGACGTGTACACGATCGAGATCGTCCCGGCGCTGGGCAAGCGCGCCGAGCGCACGCTCAAGCGGCTCAAATACGAGAACGTCCACGTGCGGATCGGCGACGGTTACCAAGGGTGGGCCGAGCACGCGCCGTTCGATCGGATCATCGTCACCTGCTCGCCTGAAAAGATCCCGCAACCGTTGGTCGATCAACTCGCCGAGGGCGGTCAGATGATCATCCCTGTGGGCGAGCGCTATCAGCAGAACCTGATCCGCGTGACCAAGCGCGACGGCGAATTGGTGCGCGAACCGCTGCAGGCGACGCTGTTCGTGCCGATGACCGGCGCCGCCGAGGAAACCCGCGAGACGCTTCCCAACCCTGCCCGGCCCGGGATCGTCAACGGCACGTTCGACCAGTTGGTCGGCGAGAGCCGCGCGCCGGCCGGTTGGCATTACTTGCGCGCCGCGGAAGTCGTGCAGGACGACCCCGACGCGCCTGACGGTCCGTTTCTGAGGTTTGCAAATTCCACGCCTGGATTACCGTCGCGGGCCCTGCAAGGCTTGGCCGTCGACGGGCGGCAGGCGAGCCGGTTGACGCTCTCGGCCCGCGTACGCGGCGAGAGTCTCGGCCCCGGGCTCGATCCGAGCGAACGCGCCGCGATCATGATTACCTTCTACGACGCACGCCGTGCCGCAATTGACACAGTCGTGCTGGGGCCGTGGACCGGCAGCTTCGGTTGGCGGGACGTTTCCCGCGAGATCGCGGTCCCCCTGGCGGCTCGGGAAGCGAATATTCGCCTGGGCATGCACGGCGGTACTGGAATCCTGGGCATCGACGACGTGCGATTGGAGGCGGTGGCCGCCAAGAAGCCAACCCCCTAATTCCGCCAAACCCCCGACCCGCGCAATTGTCAAAATCGCTCATTTTCCCCTAGCTTCCTTGAATTGACCCCCGGCGCTGCTATCCTGACGATGGCCGTGGAAGCCCGCAACTTCCCCGGTCAAGGCCAGTTTGAGCCAAGCTGGCGTGTCATTTCAGTCACAGCGGGGGAACTCTCAACATGCGATTCCAAGGTACTGCCAGAAAATGGCAGGTCGTCGCTCTCGCCAGCGCGTTGCTGGCCCTGAGCGCAAGCGATGCGCTGGCCTTCTCGCGCGGTCGCGCGGGGTCATACGGCAGCTACGGTTCCGGCGGCAGCTATGCCAGCTACGGAAGCAGCGGCAGCTATGCTTCCTCGGGCAGTTACGCCTCCAGCGGTAGCTACGCCTCGAGCGGCAGCTATGCCTCCAGCGGCAGCTACGCCTCCAGCGGCAGCTATGCCAGCAGCGGATCGGCCGGCAGCAGCGGACGCGTGGGATTGTTCGCTCGTTGGCATGCTCGCAAGGCCGCTCGCAAGGCGTCCTCGGGTAGCTACGGTTCGTACGGTTCTTCCGGCAGCTATGCCAGCAGCGGCAGCTATGCGTCCAGCGGCAGCTATGGCTCCGCCGGCAGCAGCGGCTCGTACGGCAGCTACAGCGCGCCGGTCGAATACAGCGTGCCCGCCGAGCCTTACTGTGCCGACTGCATGGGCGAGGCGTCCGTGTCGACCAGCAGCGAGCTGGCCGCCGCCGGCGAAGCCGCCATCAAAGTGAACGTGCCGGCCGACGCCCGCGTGTTCGTGAACGACAATCTGACGACCAGCATCGGCAGCGAGCGCAGCTTCGTGTCGCGCGGTTTGGCCGAAGGCATGTCCTACTCGTACCAACTGCGGGTTGAGTTCGTCAGCAATGGCGAGCCCGTGGTGAAGAACGAGACCGTTCGCCTGCAAGCTGGGCAGACGGCCCAGTTGAGCTTTGGCGCCAATGAGCCGACTCTCGCCGCCCAGCCTGCCAAGACCGAGCTGAAGCTGGCTGTGCCGGCCGGGGCCAAGGTCTTCCTCGCCGGGACGGCCACCAGCCAGACCGGCGAAACCCGTGTCTTTGCCACCGACGGCTTGGCCGCCGGGCAAAGCTGGGACGGCTACGTGGTTCGGGTCGAACTGAATCGCGACGGCCAGACGCTGGTCAAGGAAGAGACGCTCACCGTCACCGGCGGCGAAAGCTACGAGCTGGCTTTCACCTTCGAGGAGACGGGCGAGCACGTCGCTTCGTTGCAATAGCTTCGCTGTTGCCGGCAGCGGTCACTCGCATGCTGGCACCGGTCGATTGAATCTTGCCCCCGCATCGGCGTTGACCGATGCGGGGGTTTTTCGTTTGCTATGCGACCAATTGCCGCTGCCAACGCCCCCAGCATGGCGGCCCCCGGTCGGACTCGCTTGCGGCCGACCCTTCGACCTTCTCGACGCTGCTCTGAATGGCCAAACAACGCCCTGAAAAACCGAGCGGCGACTCCGCGGCTGACAAGCCGGTCGAAAAGCCGGCCAAGCGGCCCAAGCCGCCGCGCGAGAAAAAGCCGCGCGATCCGGCGATGCCCTGGAGTCCCGCCGTGCGGACGCTGGTCAGCCTGGCCGTGCTCTTTCACCTGGCGGCGGTGTTCGTGCCGCCGTGGTTTCTGTATCTGACGCCCATGCACAAGGCGACGCCGGCAGTCCCCCCCGGCGAGCCGGTGCGCGACGCCCGCGGCGAAGACCTGCCTCCCAACCGTTGGCGGGAAATCGGCGTCGAGATTCAGGCTCCGCCGCTGGTGGCCGGCTTGGCGAAGTTCTTCGACCACTACGCCAACCTGTTGTACATCAACAACGGTTATGAATTCTTCTCGCCCAATCCGAGCGTGAGTCATGTCGTCGACTATGAAGTTCTCGACGACAACGGCCAACCCATTGCCGAAGGGCGCCTGCCCGACCTGCGCGACCAGTGGCCGCGGCTGTACTACCACCGGCACATGATGCTGGTTGAGCAGACCCAAACGCCGGACAATCCGCTCAATGGCGTGGAAGATACGGTCGCTGAATGGCTGCTGGCGAAGTACGGCGGCGCGAGCGTGCGGATGACGCTATCAATTCACCACTTGCTGACGCCGCAACGGGTGATCGACGGGATGCGCCCCGACGACCCTTCCACCTACGAGCGCGTCGGAACGTTCACGCACCGCAAGGGCGACGTGCCGCGACCCAATGCGGCCGTTGAATCGATCCCCGCCCCCGGCACAACCATCCCGGGGGTGACGCCATGAGCAGCCTGCTGGCCGCGATCCGCGGTTACCTCGTCGACGTCTGGGGGGCGTGGAACCAGTTCTGGTTCACGCCCGCCGATCCCGCCACGCTGTCGCTGTTGCGGCTGCTCGCCGGGTCGATGCTGTTTTACACGCACTTCATCTGGTCGCTGGACCTCAGCGGCTTCATCGGGCCCGACGGCTATGTGCCCGTGTATGTGCTGAGGCCCCCGGGCAACGACATTGCCTGGTCGGCGTGGAGCGTGTTTTTCTGGATCAAGTCGACCTGGCTGCTGTGGACGGTCCACATCTTTGCGCTGCTGGTGTTCGCCAGTCTCGCGCTCGGGTTCTTTTCGCGAATCGCGGCGCTGTTGGCGTTTCCGTTGGCCGTGAGCTACGCCCACCGGGTCACGCCCGGCGCGTTCTTCGGACTCGATAAAGCCAATTGCATGCTGGCGATGTACCTGCTGCTGGGACCCTGCGGGGCCCGGTACTCGTTGGATCGCCTGTGGCGGCTGCGCCGCGGCGAGGCGACCGATCCCGAGCCGAGCGTCTCGGCGAATTTGGCCATTCGCCTGCTGCAGGTCCACCTATGTATTTTCTATCTGTTCTCCGGGCTTCCCAAGCTCGACGGCAGCTCGTGGCAACTTGGCACGGCCCTGTGGTGGGCGGCGGCGAACAACGAATACCGCTCGCTCAGCCTGCTCTGGATGGCCGAGTGGCCCAAACTGACGGCGCTGCTGACGCACGCCACGGTGTTCTGGGAAATCTTCTACTGCTGCTTGGTGTGGAACCGATACACCAAGCCGATCGTGCTGGCGATTGCGTTTGCCGTGCATGGCGGCATCGCACTATTCATGGGCATGATCACGTTCGGCACGGCGATGATCATCGCGAATCTCAGCTTCTTCAAGCCCGAGACCGTGCGCAAGCTCGTCGACCCCATCGCCGCGCGCGTCTCGCTGGCGCTGGTGGGGAAAAAGGTGAGCTAACGACAAATCGGGAGGACGAGTCTCTGCCGAGCCAGCGCGGCTGCTGATTGCGCTGAGCGCTGGCTCGGCTGAGACTCGCCCTCCCGTGCTTCGCGTTAGATCGCCACCGGCTTGCCGAGTGCTCGCCGCACGGGCACGAACTGACCGGCGTGCATCAGCGGGTGGTTGGCCATCAGCATGAAGACGTCGCCCACAGTGGGCACGAACTGGCGAAATTGCTCCGGGGCGGGGGCGTCGAGATCCTCAGGGGACATCTTGGCCAGCGCCGCTTTGGTGGCACCGCGGACCTGGGTCATGAGTTCCAAGTACTCGGCCTTCGTGTTGAACTGCGCCGGATCGTCGACGCCGATTTTGTCCTTGGAATGCCGCTCGGCGAAGCCCGCGGGCAGTTCCGGGGCGGCGCCGGGGACGACCGAGTCGAGCAGCGACGCCTCTGACGAAATGAGATGCCCCAGCTGCCAGGCCAGGTGGTTGCATCCCGGGCCGGGGCGGGTCATGAGATCGGCGTCGCTGAGGTCGTCGAGATAGCGGCTCATCACCATCGAGCTCATGCCGGCGGCGCTGTTGATTGCGGCGTAGATATCCATCGCTGCTCCGTATTGAACTTGGCTGCTGTGTGGCGTCGGCCGCCCCGCGGCGACCGGGTATGACCGCGATGGTACCGCAGAATCGATCAGTCGAGGCTTCGAAAAACCGAGGGCATCTCGGCCTGAGCACACGCGCCATCGAATCGACAGCGCCTCGGGTGGCAAAATGGGTGGTTTGCGACTTCCTTCTTCGGCACAACTAGCGCAAGCCCTGTGTCGCGTAGAACTTGCGACACTGTTGCAAAATTGAGCACTCGTTTGGCGCCCCCCTTGCTCTTAGAGAGAGACAACATCACACCCTGCGGCCTTGTTCGCCCAACGAGACCGCGAAACACAAGACGAAACGGGAGCCTCACAATGAAAACCACAACCACACTCGCCGCTGTCGCCCTGCTGGCCAGCTTCGCCCCCATCGCCAACGCCCAATACGGCAATTACTACGGCTATCACCATCGCAGCACGGCACTGGGCGACGCGTACTCGGGGGCCTCGGAATTGGTGCGGGCCGAGGGCGCCTATCTGAAAGACGAAGCCGACGCGGCGCTGACCTGGCTGGAAGTCGATCGCGGCCGCGAAGCGTTCCGATACGAGATGGGGGAGTGGCGTCAGCAGGTCGAACTGCGCCGCCAGCGTGAGATTCAGGACAAGGCCGAAGCCCGCCGGGCCCGCCAGCAACAGGACGCCCAGGTCCGGTCGGTTTCGGCCCAGGAGTTGGCCCGCGACATCCGCGACGGAATGCCCGTGTGGCCCGCCGCGCTGCGTGAGCCCCAGTACAGCGGGTCGCTGAGCATGATCGAATCGATCCTGCGGAACTGGGACGCCACGACCGCCCCCATGGCCAACGTCTATCGCTCGGCCCTGTCCACGGAGCTGGGCGTGTTGGAAAACCGGGTCGCCGCTGACGATTCCATCGGGTTCGTCTATCGGGTCGAAGCCGTGCGTACGCTCCGCCTGCTCCGCGAACTGACCGAAGCCAACGCTGCGGCCCCCGCGCCGCAGCTGGCCATGCGGTAAACCATCGCAACACATCGCGTGCTGGGCGGCACGTTATGCAGCAACGCCTGTGAGGCGGCGTCTGCGAGAACGACGCCGGACGGGGATTTTCTCCGCCCGGCGTCTTTCTTTTTTGCGCCCGTCGGAATCGCCGCACGGTCGTGGCGCCGCTTGAACGTCTTGGGGGTGGCTGGGGACGGAGCGAAGCGGAGCCCCCAGGAATTCCACGGCGACTCCCTCTGGTCGTCCCCAACGACCCTGAATGATTTCAAACGGCATCACTCCCCGCCACGCCCAGGAATTGACAGGATCACAGGATGCTCAAGATCGACCGGATTGACGGCTGAGCGAGGCGCGCCGGCAATCCTCGGCAATCCTCGGCAATCCTCGGCAATCCTCGGCAATCCTCGGCAATCCTCGGCAATCCTCGGCGATCATCCTGGACATCCTGGACATCCTGAAAATCCTGTTCTCCCGCCCAATTGCGCGCAGGTGTTGTTCCTCGCACGTCGTTTGTCACAATGGCGACAACGCAAACCGCCGGCGTCGCGGTTAAGAGTACGCCGCCCGCCACTCCCGCAAGGATCGACACGGTGACTCAATTTATCGGCATTCTCACCAGCGGCGGCGATTGTCCCGGTCTCAATGCGGCGATTCGCGGCGTGGGCAAGGCGGGAATTGAATCGCTCGATATGGAATTGGTCGGCTTTCGCGACGGATTTCGCGGGTTGGTCCAGGACCGCACGCTCGTGGTCGACGGCGAGAGACTCTCGGGCATCTTGACCGACGGCGGCACGATCTTGGGCACCAGTCGCGACAAGCCGCACAAGATGCCCATCGGCGGCAAAATGGTCGACATGACCGACGCCGCGGTCGACACGTACAAGCGACACGGGCTCGACGCGGTGGTCTGCATCGGCGGCGGCGGCACGCAGAAGAACGCCATGCGGTTGGTAGAAGCGGGGCTCAACGTGGTGACCCTGCCCAAGACAATCGACAACGACATCGCCGGCACCGATATCTCGTTTGGTTTCGACACGGCGCTGCAAATCGCCACCGAGGCGATCGACCGACTCCATTCGACAGCCACCAGTCACGATCGGGTCATCGTGCTGGAAACGATGGGGCATCGCGCCGGGTGGCTGGCGCTGGGGGCGGGCATCGCGGGCGGCGCCGATGTGATTCTGCTCCCCGAAATGCCCTACCAAGTCGAAGCGGTCGCCGAGGCCATCAAAGCCCGCGCCCGCAAGGGCAAGCGGTTCAGCATCGTCGCGGTGGCCGAAGGGGTGATGACCGCCACCGAGGCCGAGACCGTCGCCAGTTTGGTCGCTGCCAAGGACAAGGCGGCCACCAAAGAGGAAAAGAAGAAAGCGTCCGACGAGTTGCAGGCGTTCCACCAGAAGCACGTCGACCACACGGTGCGGCTGACGCAGCAACTGGAAGAACTGACCGGGTTGGAATCGCGGCTGACGATTCTGGGGCATCTGCAGCGCGGCGGCACGCCCTCGGCGGCCGATCGGGTCCTGGCATCGCGACTCGGCGCCCGCTGTGCCGAATTGCTGGCTGAAAAACAGTACGGCATCATGGTCGCCGCCCGCGGCGACGACGCGGTGCCCGTTCCGCTGGCGAGCGTGGCTGGCAAGAAGAAACTCGTCACGCCCGATCATCCCTGGGTGAAGACGGCGCGGCGGCTTGGCACGTGTTTGGGCGACGCGTAGCTGCCTGTTGAAAAAGAGGACAGGCACGCTCCCCCCGAATAAGATCCCCGGCGTTCGCGGCGACGCGCCGCGAGGGGAGTCCCCTTTTTCGACAGACGCTTAGCCAAGTCGACGGCCAATCGTCGTCGAATCTCGCCCCAATCTGGTCGTCCGCCAGCCGCCTTGGGTTTCTCAGGCGCAGGGCGGCGCGGAGAATCGCGGCGTTCATCGCGATGGTTCCCGCACGCGCGTGATCGCGCACGGTTCGGCACGGTTTGTGTTGATACATCAACAAATGCATCACAAACCCGCCGGAGAGACGCCATGAAAGTTCAGCCCGAAACCAATGCTTCCGTCGAACTGGACGCCGCGGCATTTGACGACGCGTCGTCGGCCGTGGCCTGCGTCAGCGATCTCCTTGCCGCGGGAATCGACTCGGGCGACGTCACCGTGTTTTGCGCAGACGAGGAAGTGCGGCGCCGGTTTCCCGAACTCCATGCGCAGTCTGGCGGCCCGGCGGAGAAGGGCGGGATTCTGGGCGCTTTGTTCGGCGGAACGCTGGGAGCCGTGATCGCCGGCGGCGGATTGGCCACCGCGGGCGGTCTGCCGATTGTGTTGGCCGGAGGTTTGGCAAGCGCACTGGCCGGCGGCGTCGCCGGCGGATTTGCCGGCGCGATGACGCAGCGGGGCCTGTCCACCGACGCCGCCGACTTCTACGACTCGGCGGTTCAGCAAGGCAAGATCCTGGTATCGGTGAGCATGCCCGATCACGATCCGCAGTCGCATCAACGACGGTTCCGACAGGTCCGCAAGATCTTTGCCAAGCACGACGGCGATTCGGTTTGAGCGAGCTGCAAAAGCAACGGCGAATGGCCCCGCCAGCACGTCTGCGACCCGCAGCCGGCAAAGTTTGCCTATCTTGCCCCAGGCGACGCTTGTTGCCAGCGTGAGAGCCGCGTGCCGCCGAAGGCCGATCTCTTTCCCTGGGCGCTGTCTGCACGCGCAGCAGCCCGGGCGGATGGATTCGCTCTCACTACGCATTTGCCAATCAGGGATGACATGGGTTCGGCCGGCACTCGCGACAGCCGTCGGCGTCGCGTTCTCAACGATGAATCGCGCTTGGGGTTGAGCGTCGTCGGTCGCACCGACGAGCGGTCTCCCGATGCGCGCAAACCTCGCTACGGCGAAACGGCCCACATCGAAAATCATCCGCAGGTGTCGGATCTCGTTCCGCGGCGCAAACGATTTGTGTTCGCCGCGACCTTGGCAGTCATCGGGTTGGCCGCGGGAGCCGAGACGCTGTTGCGAATCGCCGCCGATGCGCCGACCGGGATCCCCGGCGTCGCTGCCGCTGATCTGCATGCGCTGGCGCGGGGCGTGATGGGCTGGGCGACCGTCGCGGCGGGCTTGACCGGGTTTGCACTGTGCCGGCTGATCTTCTCGTTGCGTCGACATCGCGTCGATGATCGCCGCGGCAACTACCGGGTCTGGTCGTGGGCCGCGCTGGGGTGCCTGGCGTGGCCGTTGTGCGCGATCACTGGTTTGCATCGCGTGGTCGCGCAGGCCGCGGTGGCCTCGACCGGTGTGAAGCTTCTCGCCGCTGGCGCCGAATGGTGGCTCGCTCCCGGCTTGCTGGTGAGCGCTTGGATCGCCTACCGACTGCGAGCGGAAATGAAGGAAGCCCCCGGATCGCTGACAGTGCTTGTGATCGCGCTGGCGTGTTACGCAATAGCCGCAGTCGGCGCCAGCGGATGGTTGCCCTCAGCCTGGGGCGAGTGGTCGACCGCCGCGGTGCGCAGCCTGCCGTTGGTGGGACACGCACTGGCCGTCGCCTCGCTGGCCGGCTTCGCCCGCTATGTGGTGCTCGACGTGCAGGGATTGATCGACCACGCGCCGCATCGCGAGCGATCTTCCCGCAAACGCAAAACCGCGAAAAGCGAGCGCGAAGAGGAGAGCCCCGCCGAAGAGCCGGCGAAGATCGCGATCAGCAAGCCGCGGGAGTCGCGTCGGCAAGATACGGACAAGGCGCCGAGCCCTGCGGCCGAAACTCCGCAACTCGACTGGGTGGGCGACGAGGACGAGGCCGACGATTCGGACGACAGCCAGCCGCGGAAACTCTCGAAGGCCGAGCGCAAACGGCTCCGCAACCAACAGCGGCAAAACCGCCGGGCCGCCTAGTTCGGCTGGGCGAATCGTCGCCCCCAGCGCTCGGCGCCGTTGCATGCTCGCGTGCGTTCGCTAGGCTACGTGCTCTGTTGCACTATGTCCCAGGCTCGCCGCGATGTCCGTCCGCACTCGTTTCGCTCCCAGTCCCACCGGTTACCTCCACATCGGCGGGGTCCGCACGGCCCTGTTCAATTGGCTGTTCGCGCGCCAGCACGGCGGGCAATTCTTGCTGCGGGTCGACGACACCGACCAGCAGCGCAATGTCGACGCGGCGCTGGCGCCCATCCTGCACGGCTTTCGCTGGCTGGGGATCGACTGGGACGAAGGCCCCGAGGTCGACGGGCCGCACGCCCCGTACTACCAATCGCAGCGGAGCGAAGCGTACGCCGCGGCGATCGAGGCCCTGCTCGCC
>JAGQOU010000303.1 GCA_020427145.1 Planctomycetales bacterium
AAAATCACGAGTTTTGGTCGTCGTGTCCGTCGTGCCGTCGTGGTTCAATTCTCTTGTTGCTTAGCGAGCTTGGCGGTTCAAAACACGACTTTGCAGTTCTCCTGGGCCGCCCCGGGCCGCGCTTCCGCAAAAGCGCCTGGGCCAGTAGCATGGCGGGCGCCCGCCGCCGCCCCGTGCAACCCGACATGAGCCGATGATCCCTGACCCGCTTCGCCTGGCAATCGCCTTGGTGCCCATTGGCGCGTATTTCGTGCTGATCGGGTTGCTCAACGCGCGGCGACGTCCGTTTGTCACCTCTGGCGGCAGCGATCTGGCGGCGCTGGGAGCCGCCGCGTCCGGGCTCATCCTGGTGGGCCCCATCGAACTGTTTCGCCCCGAGGCCGCGTCCGCCGAGTTTGGCGGCTACGTGTGGCTGTTCTTGTTGGTGTTTTACTGGCTGTGGGTCTGGCTGGCCGTGCTGCTGGGGCGGCCGCGACTGGTGATCTACAACATCAGCGGCGAGGAACTGCGACCGCAGCTGGCCGAGGCCGCCCGCGAGATCGACCCGCAATCGCGCTGGGCAGGCGACAGCCTCGCGCTTCCCACGCTCGGCGTGCAACTGCACGTGGAGAGCTGGGACGTCATGCGGCACGTGTCGTTGGTGTCCAACGGCAGTCGTCAAAGCATCGACGGGTGGCGCAAGCTGTCCGGAGCGCTGCGCAATCGGCTCGGCCAGCTACAAGTGGGCCGCAATCCGCGCTCCTTGGGCCTGTTGCTGTTGGCCGGCGTGCTGATTGGCGCGAGCATCACGCACATGGTCAACCACCCGGAGCGCGTCGCTCAGGCCATGGAAGAGATGTTCCACCTGTGACGCGGCTCGCCGCCGAAGTGCTCCTTACTCCGGGTCTGCGGCGGGCTGGTTTTGCGCTTTGTCGCTTTCTGCGGGCTGCCGAGTTTGCGTCGGCAGCTGCGGAAGGTCGACCGGCAAACGCATGATCACGGGAGAGCTCATCTGCTCGAATTGAGAGAGTACCTCGGCGTATTTGAATTCGTAGTGAGTTGGACTGGCGACTGCTTCACTCTGGTAGCGGGACCCCGCCGAAACGTGCGGGCCAACTCTCGTTAACTCGGCAAGCGACGCCCCGCGCGACCACACCAGCGGCGTGCCGGCGGGGATCATTTCACCCCCGGCAGTTGCGCTGTTGACGATAAGTGGTCCGTCGAGGCCCCGAGGTTCGTATTGCAGGCTCTCGCGCGTGAACGGGTCGGACACATGCCAAGCTGTCAGCGGAATCGGCAAGATCATGCCTTGCGCCCAGGGTGCGTCGATCGGCCTCTCGGCCATCGGCGCAAGGGCCTCGTCGAGCGAGTCGGGGTACTCGCCGTGTTCCAAGCGATGCGCGACCAGCAGCAAGAGCAGCATCTGCTCGCGGCGATACGCCTGGGCGTCCAGTTCGTCGTGCAGCAATCGGCCAAAGTCGCATTGAGTCTGTAGCCACTCCTGCCCAATCAGCCAACTCGTAGAAGCGCTCGATATGGCCTGCTGCCGGGCGACGATCACCAACCATCCGACCGATCGCTGAGTGCCAAACGTCAATAGAGTCAGCGGCTCCCAGATGTTATACGCCCGCGCGATGCTTCGCACCGCGTCAATGGGTATGGTTTGCCCCTCGACGCCCAGTGCGAAGTCGAGTCGATCGGCGTCGAGCAAGTCGGCCGCTCGGAGGGCGCGGTCACGCTCCCACCAAAACTGGTTCGCCGCGAGCGGCAGCTGCTCGCTCCAGTGGGGAGGCGAGATAGCTTGAGGGAGAGTTCGTCGCGAAGCGTCAGTGGCGAGCCGCCGTCGCAACCAATACGGCGGCTCCTCGCCCAACGCCACGGCCCGCAACTCGGCGTAGTCGGCCACGACGGCATGGCTCAAGGGGAGATAAAGCCACTCGGCGGCGAACAAGTCGAGTGCGGCGCTGCGCAACCGCTCGGGCGTTTGCCCCGACGCCGACGCCCAGTGAGCAAGGAGGCCGCTAGCTAGCGCGTTGAAGCCCCGTGACGACGTGTGTCGTTGCGACTGCCGGTTGTTCGAGGGCTGGTATTGCAGCGAGTGGGCGCGCAATCGCGCCAGCGCCGCGATCCGCTGCCAGGCCGCGTCGAGTTGCCCGTCGTCAATCAACCGAATTGCGTCCTCCATCAGCAGATCGGCAAGCATCCACAGCCGCGCATTCGCTGCGAAGCGGCAGCGCGGCGCTTGGCTGATGGCCATGATCCGCTCAATGACGCTCTGATTCGCTTGGAGATACGTCTCGTGCCGACTCGACTTGGCCTCGTTGAGTGTGCGTCTCCACGGAGCGACCTCGGGGTTGTCTTCGCTGAGGTCCAGGTCGGGGAAATTGTCGGCGCTGAACTCCGCGACATACCCGCCCATCTCGCCGGCCCAGCCAAAGGACCCTTCATCCTGTGCAGGATCTTGCTGTGAATGCTCGGTTGCATATCGCAAGATCGCCGCCTCTGCGGCCAGTTCTTCGGCGGTTCGTTCAGGGATTCCTGCGGATCGAATTGCCTGCTGCTCCGGAACGATATCATTCCACGCTTGCTCGTACCGCAGTGCCACCGCGCGGGCGTCGACTTCGGTTGTTTTCCAGGAAGCGAGCACTTCACTCGGCATTTCCGTGAGGTTCTGATACGGCGGCGCGTCCGCCACTTGGGCCAAACGGGCGCGTGGCAAATACCAACCGAGCGCTGCCACGACGCCGGCGATGACGGCACCCGCTGCGAGCCAATCGACCCGTCGCGCTCGAGCCGCGAGAAACGGCGGCGCGAGCCACCACGACGCCCCTGCCGCGGCGACGGCCGCCGGCAGCAGAAACGCCAAACCGCTCAGGTCCCAAGCCCACAACACCCACGCCAAGGCGCACAGCACGATCGCGCCCAGGACTGCCAGAAACCCGGCCAGCACGTCGCGGCGGACCACCATGGAACAGAGCTGCCCCCAGGCGTACGCGGCAAGCCACGCTGACCACGCGATCCAGGTGATCGCCCCCGTCTGGCCGAACACCGTGCTCAAACGCAAGGCGCCGGTCACGCCGCCGGCGGGTCCGTAGCCTGGCGAGTGGTTAAGGAGTTCGGTCCGTATGGTGTCGCCGGCTGCCCACAACGCCAATGCGGCGACCGTCAGGTACGCGACGAGGCCCAGCAGACCAGCGACCGAGAACCACAAAGCCTGCCGAGCGAACCACGTCAGCCGCGGCCGGGCGGCCTTCTGATCAAGGAACTCGTAAGCCGAGCGGCGGTGATCGGCGCGAAAGGCCAAGGCGCCCAACAGCGCCGGCACGAACAGCAAACTCACTGGCAAAGGCGGCAGCCAATTGGCGCCCTGGTCGCGGAACAGCCACAACGGTAACTCGACCGCGGGGACCAGCGCGAGGCCGATCGCCACAGCTGCCAATAGCGCCCAACGGCCCTCGCGCCACGTCTGCCACGCCAACCGCGCGAGCATCGCCGAACGGCGCGGGCCTTCCGCGGGGGAAGTTCCCAGCTCGCGCGCCACGGCTCCGTGATCTGTGATCGCTGCGGATGAGTCGCTGTCGACCTCACCGCTCGGGTGGGTGTGGCGCCGAGGGTTGAGGCCCGCAGGACGGCGACGCAAGGGGCTCGGCGCATGCCCCGGTTCCGCCCACCGACGCCCCAACCAGACGTCGACGCCCAGCACGGCGAGAATCACCGGCATTCGCAGCCATAGGCTGTCGTCCCAATTTGGCACAAGTAGGCGGCCGCCGTAGTTGCGCACCAGTGACAGTGACGTCTGATCGACGATTGAAGCCAATGCGATGCCCAGCAACGCCGCGAGCAGCGGGTGCGGGCAAATTAGCGCCGCGAACACGCCCCAGGCCAACGCGGTGAGCACCAACAGGCCGCCGCCGTCGCTGGCCATAAACCCGAATTCGCCAAAGGCGGCGAAACCCTCAACCAGTGCTGCCGCAATGCACAGGGCTAGGATCAGGGCGACGGCGCTCAGCGCGATAGCGATCAACTTGGCGGCAAACACCACGCCGGGAGGCGCAGCGACGATGTGATAAAACCGATCCGTTTGCTCTTCGCGTTCTCCGGCCAGCAGCGCCGCCGCGGCCCCCACCGCGTACAAGGCCGTGGCACACATCGCGGCGATGCCCCACAAACGGCCGGTGTGAGAGATCGCGTATTGGCTCGAGGCCACCCAGCCGATGAACCCCGCCACCACGGCCGTCATGACGAACATGGCGACGAGCAACGGTCGCAACGCGCGCAGCTCTTTCCAAAGGCTGCGCATCAGAGCGATTCGCGCATTGGCGAAGTTGGCGCCGCCGCCGCCCGCGACGAAATCGGCCGTGCTCATGGCAGCGCCTCCGCGGATGATACGGGCAACTTGCCAGACCGTGCTTCAGCATCGTCGCCGTCGCCCGCCTGCATCATGGCGACAAACAACTCTTCCAGTGATGGCGTGCGACTCTCGACTGCCACCACGTCGGCATGCTCTTGCAGCGACTGTAGGTGAGCGTCGTCAAAGTTGCGCACCATGACCTGCCATTGCCGCGACCGGCGCCGGGTGCGAATGACCTCGCCCGTGATCGGCGGCGGCTCGCCCGGGCCGGACAGCGTGATGGTCAACTCGCGAGCGCGCCGTTTGAGTTGCTCCAACGGTTCGGCCAGCAGCAGCCGGCCCTCGCGTAGTACCGCCACCTCGTCGGCCACCCGCTCGACCTCGCCGATCAGGTGGCTGGAGAGCAGCACGGTGCGCCCCGTGGCGGCCCAGTCGACCATGCTTTCCAAGAACTCGCGCCGCACGAGCGTGTCGAGCCCGGACGTTGGTTCGTCTAGTACCAACAGCTCCGGCTGGGGGGCCATCGCCAACGACAGGGCGACCTTAGCTCGCATGCCCTTGGACATGTGTTTCAGTTTTCGCCGCGCCGGCACGCGGAACCGGTCCAACAGCCGGCGAAACTCTTGTTCGTAGCCGTCGGCGTAAAAGCCTGCCGCAAACCAGCCGATTTCCGCCGCGGTCATCCACTCGTACAGCACGGGTCGCTCGGGCACGTAGCCGATGCAACGGCGGATCTCGGCGCCGGCCGTGCGGCTGTCGAGTCCCAACACCGACAGCGTCCCCGCGTCGGCGGGCAGCAGCCCCAGCAGCATTCGCACCAACGTGGTCTTACCGGCGCCGTTCTCGCCCAACAACGCAAAGACCGATCCCCGCGGCACGGCGAGGCTCACGCGGTCGACCGCTCGCTGGTCGCCGAACTGTTTCACCACATCGCGCACTTCAATGACCGCCGACATGAATCACCTCTGCTTTCGCACCAGTCGGGAGAGTTCCGTTTCACAGAGCTTGCGCACCTCGTCGGGCTCCAGTCCCGCGGCGAGCGCCTCGGAGAGCGCCAGCGACAGCCGCTCGGCCAGCAGTGACTTGCGCTGCGTTTGGCAGGCCCGGCGCGCTTGCGGAGTGACGGCCACGCCCGTGCCGCGCACCGTTTCCAGCACGCCTTCGTCCTGCAGCTGCCGGTACGCCCGGGCGACCGTGTTGGGATTGACTGCCAGTTCACGGGCCAGTTCGCGCACGCTGGGCGCCAATTCGCCGCTGGCCAGCACGCCCTGCGCAACGGCAAACTTCACCTGCCGCACGATCTGGTCGTACACCGCCAAGCCGTTGTGGGGGTCGATGTGGAGGAACATCGCGGGAGGCCCAAGAGCATGAGGAGCAGCGGATCGCCATAACGCTGGGAGAGCGCCGCGGCAGGGAATTTGAGGCCTGAAAGGCCGGTCCTATGTCAGCTCAGGGCGCAGCCCTGGGTATCGGTTGCGTGGGGACCGTCAGCCCTAAGAGGGCGGCGCTGCTGCACATGCGATGGAAGCTGTACTATCGTGATGGTACAGTAGCTCACTGCGGCAGTCAAGCGAGTTTCTCCTCGTCGCGGAAAGTGGACGCAAGAACGGCGGGAACATTGCGGTCGCGGTCGCATTGGCCGAGTGCGGCGAGTCGCCACGCGCGAGGCCCGCCAGTGCTTGACGCAATGGTGTTGCCAGGAAGCGATACCACAGATGAGCGCCACAGCGGCTTGTGGCAATACGGCAACCGCGAGTCCTCAAGCCGCTTGCCTGCCCCTTGGCATCATGGGCGCCAATCATCTGCGTTCATCAGCGTCCGCCTGAGGTTCAATCGTCCGTCACTTCTCGCGGACCGGGTCGTCGCTGGCTTCGGAGGCGATCGCGCGTATGCCCTCCGCTCGGAGCAGGTTCTGAAATGCTTTCCTCAATACGTGCAAGGCGGCAGCGGCCGCCAGCAGGACGATGGCTGCGCCCTGCGTGATTGCGTGTGAGAGATAGGCGGTCAACCACTGCGAAAATCCTTTCTCGAAGGCTTCCAACATGGAAACGAGCATCATCGCCGTCGTGACAATTTCACCGACGAGAATCACCGCCAAAGGGTAGATGACTCCGAGGAAGCGCAAGCGCCCGCCTTGCGTCTTGATGCCGCAGCGGATCGCAAATCTGGAGCCATTGACCCAGATCATCAGCACTAGCAGATTGAGCGTCGCCGATAAGAATACAACGACCCTGTCGGAGGTCGTTGCGTCGCGTATCAGCGCGACGATCGCGTTTGCCAGGGCCAAGTGCGACGTGAGGACCAACGCCTCGGCGAGACTGAAGCGATGGGCGTGAGGCACAGGCTCGGGCGAGTCCGGCGGGAGTAGGCCTCGCAAGGCCAGTTGCGGTCCCCAGAGGGGGACAAAAAACACAACGCTTCCTATGAGACCGGATGCCATCGCAACGCCCAGCCCCATGCGAATGTCGAAATCGTTCATTCGAGTGAGGCCGTGCGTGAGGGGCGTGGTTGTCGACCCGCACAGCTTGAGTGCTGAGACCGACTGGCGACGCGGCCCCCCTCCCCTAACCCCTCCCCGCCAACGGGAGGGGGACAGATTGTTCGCGAGTTGGGGCCTCGACTACACCCCAGCCCCCGCTTCCTTGTCACCCGCGGCTTCGCCGCCGGCGGGACGGGGGCGTTTGGGTTCGGCTTCGGTGCCGGGGACGATGCGCGCTCCTCGCGTGTTCTCTTCCATGATTCGCTTGAACTCGTCGCTGTCGATCGTTTCGCGTTGGATCAGCTCGGCGGTGATCGCTTCGAGCGTTTCGCGGCGTTCGTTCAGGATGCTGCGGACCCGTTGCAGGTTGTCGTCGATGATGCGATGCACCTGTTCGTCGATCTCGCGGGCGGTTTGCTCGCTGTGCATCTGCGAGCCGCCGAAATCGCCGCCGAGGAATTGGTTGCGGTTGCTTTCGCGATACTTCACGCGGCCCAGCGGGCTCATGCCGTAGTCCATGACCATGCTGCGGGCGATTTCCGTGGCGCGCTCCAGATCGCTGGTGGCGCCGTTGCCGATGTCGCCGTCGTAGATCAGCTCCTCAGCCACGGTGCCGCCCAGGCAGACCTTGATCTGCGACTCGAGTTGCTCCTTGGTCCACATGAACCGATCGTACTCGGGCCGCTGCATGACGTATCCCAGTGCGCCGATCCCGCGGGGGATGATCGAGACCTTGTGCACGGGGTCGGTATTGGGCAGCGACCAGGCGACCAGGGCGTGGCCGCTTTCGTGGTAGGCGACGCGCTGCTTTTCGTCGTCGTGCATGATCCGGCTCTTCTTTTCCAAACCGGCGGCGGAGCGTTCGACTGCTTCGTTCAGCTCGATCATGCCCACCGCTTTCTTGCCGTTGCGGGCGGCCAGCAGCGCGGCTTCGTTGACGATGTTCGCCAGATCGGCGCCGACAAAGCCGCTGGTGATAGCGGCGATGCGGCGGATGTCGACGTTTTCGTCGACCTTGATTTTCTGCAGGTGGACCTCGAGGATCTCTTCGCGGCCGGCGATGTCCGGGCGATCGACCAGCACGTGGCGGTCAAAACGACCGGGCCGCATCAGCGCGGGGTCGAGCGTCTCGGGGCGGTTGGTGGCGCCCATGATGATGACGCCGCTGTTGGTGCCGAAGCCGTCCATCTCCACCAGCAGCGCGTTGAGCGTCTGTTCGCGCTCGTCGTGGCCGCCGATCTGGCCGCTGCCGCGCGTCTTGCCCAGCGCGTCGAGTTCGTCGATGAACACGATGCACGGGGCGCGCTGCTCGGCCTGCTGAAACATGTCGCGCACGCGGGCGGCGCCGACGCCGACGAACATCTCGACAAAGTCGGAACCCGAAATCGAGAAGAACGGCACCTTGGCCTCGCCCGCGATGGCCTTGGCCAGCAGCGTCT
>JAGQOU010000304.1 GCA_020427145.1 Planctomycetales bacterium
GATGCCGGCGCCGGCCTGGACGTACGCCTTGCCGTTTTGGATGACCACCGTGCGCAGGGCGATGCAGGTGTCCATGTTGCCCGCGAAGTCGATGTAACCGACCGCGCCGGCGTACGGGCCGCGGCGGTGCGGTTCGATCTCGTCGATGATCTCCATCGCCCGCACCTTGGGGGCGCCGCTGACCGTGCCGGCGGGCAGGCAGGCGGCCAGGGCGTCGAACGCGTCGCAGTCGTCGCGCAGCTGGCCGGTGACGTTGGAGGTGATGTGCATGACGTGGCTGTACCGTTCGATGACCATCACGTCCGACAGTTCAACCGTGCCGAACTGGGCGACCCGGCCGACGTCGTTGCGGCCCAGGTCCACTAGCATCACGTGCTCGGCCCGTTCCTTGGGATCGGCGAGCAGTTCTTCGGCGAGCGCTCGGTCCTCGGCCTCGGTCGCGCCGCGGGGGCGGGTGCCAGCGAGCGGGCGAACGGTCGCCTTGCCATCAACCACCCGCACCATAATCTCCGGCGAACTGCCCACCAGCGTGCAGGCCGGCGTGCGCAGGTAGAACATAAACGGGCTGGGATTCACCACCCGCAGCGTGCGGTACAGCTCGAAGGGGGGCAGGTCGAAGTCGACTTCCATCCGCTGGCTGATGACCACCTGAAAAATGTCGCCGGCGCGAATGTATTCAACGCACTTCGAGACCGCCGACTCGAATTGCTGCTGCGTTTGGTTAGAACGCGGTTGGAGCGCGAGCTTGGCGCCGGGGGAGATGTCGGCCAGGGCCAGCACGGCCTCGGGGGCGTCGAGCGCGTCGACATAGGCGTCGACCTGCGCCGCGGCGCGCGCGTACGCCGCTTCGATCTTCTGCGGGTCGTTCCCGGCGGCCCGCACGTCG
Source organism: Planctomycetales bacterium (assembly GCA_020427145.1). Taxonomy (GTDB): domain Bacteria; phylum Planctomycetota; class Planctomycetia; order Pirellulales; family Lacipirellulaceae. The sequence goes on from JAGQOU010000304.1 coordinate 887, forward strand.
GCCAGCGCCAGCACCGTGAGCGTCTTGGTCACGTTGTCGAACACGACCATGTGGTCGAACAGGCCGAACGCGAGGTCCGGAAGCTGGCGGTCGTCCTCGGGGGCGTCGGGCAGGTTTTCGACATACCGCACGGTGTCGTAGCCGGCGTAACCGACCGCCCCGCCGATAAACGGAGGCAGCTGCGGCAGATGGGCCACGTTCACCGCGCCGACCAGCTCGCGGAGCGTCTCCAGCGGGTTGTCGATGGCAAGCGTCTCGCACTGCCAGTCGCTGAAATCCGAGGGGGGGGCGCCTTCCGGGCGACGGTGAATCGTCACCTGCGCGCCGCTGGCTTCCAACAGCAAGAACGGTTCGCACGCGATAAAGCTGTAACGGCCGACCTTTTCGCCGCCGATCACGCTTTCAAAAAGCCCGGCGGCCGGGCCGCGGTCGAGCTTGCGAAATGCTTGCACGGGAGTCAGCGCGTCGCTGACCAGTGTGCGGTAGACCGGCACGTAGTCGTACTGGGCCGCCAGGGCGGCGAAATCGGCGGGGGGCGGCAGATGCGACATACGCGTGGAGGGCGTGCGGGGGCAGGAGACAGGACTGGCAGGCCAAGACTGGCGTGCCAGATTGGCGGGCCAAGATTGGCGGGCGAAACGTCACTCTAACACTGCCCCCAGGGCGTCACAACGCCGCGGCGGAATTGCATTTGGCCATATTCGTCGCGTGGGGAAATTCACACGACACCCGCCGCCTTGGGGCATGCCCCAAGGCTGGCGGACTAATCCCTGCGGCGCGGTTTCAGGGGCACATTCCGCGCCGTAGCGCACCGTGCCGTCCGCAGGCGCCGCATTGTTTCATCTTCTGTCGTCACAACGGCTTAGCGTCGCGGCCGCGTCGCTTGACACCCCCCCCGGCACGGCTAGAATCCCCTACGAAGGCCCCGTTTCTCTCGTCGCCGCGTGCGTTATGAAGTGTCAGAAGTGCGATCGCGCCGCCACGTTTCACATCACTGACTTGGTCGATGGCCAAGCCAGCGAAGTGCATTTGTGCGAGCAGTGCGCCAAAGCGTTTCTCACGCCGACGCCCGAGGAGGCCGCCGACGTGATGCCCGAGATCTCGGGATTTCTGGCTCAACACCTGGCCGTGGGCGAAACGGCGGACGAATTGGCGCGGCTCGACCAGCGCGCGTGTCCCGTGTGCGGCATCACGTTTCTGCAATTCCGCAAACAGGGCCGGTTGGGTTGCCCGCACGACTATATTTTCTTTGAGAAGGAGCTGGAGCCGCTGCTGCTGAACATTCACGACCAGACGCAGCACATCGGCAAGAGTCCCAAGCGATGCCCCCGCGGCGCCGACCAGCAGACGCAGCTCATCCGCATGCGGCGCGAAATGAAGGAAGCCGTCGCCGCCGAAGAATACGAGCGGGCGTCCGAACTCCGCGATCAGATTCGCGAGATCGAAGCCTCCGTCCGGCCCGCCGACCCGTAAGCAACTCACCACACAGACGCCGAGACCACAAAGGCGATATCCTTGCACTGCGACGAGTTATCAACGCGTCGCGTTTCGCGCCCAGCCCCTAACTCCTTGCCGTTCTCCGTGCCCTCCGTACCTCCGCGGTTTTCCACACAGCCAGTTCCTCCACCATGAATCTCGACGAACTGGCTCAATCGACTGGCGAATGGCTGCGCGGCTCGGGGCCGGAGTCGGATATCGTGGTGAGCAGCCGCGTGCGATTGGCGCGCAATCTGGCCGACTTCCCGTTTATCTCGCGGGCCACGGAAGCCGATCGCGTCGAGATCGAGAAGATCCTGCACGGGCGAATCGAGTCGCTGCAAGTGTCGGGCCGAGCGCCCCAGGACTTGATGTACGTCGACGTCGGCGAGCTGCCCGCGATCGATCGACAATTCCTGGTCGAGCGTCAGCTCATCAGCCGCGAGCACGCCGAGAGCGAAGGCGCCCGAGCCGTGGCAATCGACAAGGCCGAGCAGTTCAGCGTGATGATCAACGAGGAAGATCATCTGCGGATTCAAGTCATGCACAGCGGGCTCGACCTGGCCGCCGCGTGGCAGCAGGCCGATGAACTGGACGATATGGTCGAGGAGCATGTCACCTATGCGTTCAACGACCGGTTGGGCTATCTCACCGCCTGCCCCACCAATGTCGGCACGGGACTGCGGGTCAGCGTGATGCTGCACCTGCCGGCCCTGGTCATCACCCGGCAAATCGAAAAGGTGTTTAAGAGCCTGCAGAAGATCAACCTCGCCGTGCGCGGACTGTACGGCGAAGGCTCGCAGGCGACCGGCGATTTCTACCAAATCAGCAATCAGCTGACGCTCGGCCAAACCGAGGAGGAACTCGCCAAGAAAGTGGCCGACGTGGTGCCGGTGCTGATCGAGTACGAGCGTCAGGCCCGCGACTTCCTGGTGCGCGAAAGTCACGACACGTTGCACGACCGCGTGAGCCGCGCCTTTGGCATTCTCCGCACGGCGCAGACGATCACCTCCGAAGAGACGATGCACCTGCTCTCCAGCGTGCGGATGGGGGTGAACCTGGGACTGATTGGCGAGTTGCCGATCCCCATGATCAACAAGCTGCTCATCCACACTCAACCGGCCCACCTGCAGAAGCTGGCCGGCATGGAACTCGACCAGTCCGATCGCAACGTGGAACGCGCCACCTACCTGCGGCGGCATCTCAATCCGGAATCAAAACCAGGCGACCCGGCAAACAACTAAATGCGAATGCCTCGCATTTAACCCCCGGTCATTGACCGGGGGCTAAGTTTGCCTCAATGGTCACTCACCGGGGGCTAAGTTTGTTCCTTCGGTGACTGACCGGGGGCTCAATTGGAGCGGCCCGGGGCCAAGCGGTCGGTCATTCGACCGTGATCCCGTCGAGGCCATTCTCCGCGGGCGGCGTCCGGGGGTCGAGCCGCTCGAGCGTTTCGCGAAAGATCGTGCTGACCACCATGTTGCGGTACCACTTGCGGTCCGAGGGGACGATGTGCCACGGGGCGTGCTCGGTGTTGCACCGGGTGAGCGCCGCCGCATAGGCCGCTTGGTAGTCGTCCCACAGCTTGCGTTCGGCCAGATCGCCGGTGCTGAACTTCCACCGCTTGTCGGGATTATCGAGCCGCGCCTGCAGCCGCTCGCGTTGCTCGTCTTTGCTGATGTGCAGAAAGCACTTCACCAGCGTCACGTTGCCCTGGACGACCAGTTTCTCGAATTCATTGATGCGATCGTAGCGCGTCATCCACTCCTCCTCGGGCACGAGGTTGTGGACCCGCACGATGAGCACGTCTTCGTAATGCGACCGGTTGAAGATGCCGACCTGCCCCCGCCGCGGCACGGCCTTGTGAATTCGCCACAGGAAGTCGTGGTCGAGTTCCTCGGCGCTGGGCTGCTTGAACGAGGTGATTTGAAAGCTTTGCGGGTTGATGCCCGTCATTACGGTGCGAATCGTGCCGTCCTTGCCCGCGGTGTCCATGCCCTGCAGCACCAGCAGCACGGCCCGGCGATTCTCGGCGTACAGCTTGTACGCCAGATCGCGGCTGACCTCGGTGTTCTTCTTGATCTGCTTGGCGGCCGATTTCCTGTCCCAATCTCCGTCGACATGGCGGGGGTCGTAGTCGGCAAGATGGATCTTGGAACCGGCGGGTGGAATGAGTTTCTGCGACATGGTCCTGGCAGTTGTGCGGGGACGAGGAGCAATCGATCGCCACGGCGACGGAACGCGTGACGGATTCGCTTTATTGTAACCCATGCCGACGCCCAGGGTGTAAGCGACGCCGGCGGCCCCGATCAGGCCGATCGGCACAATCGGTACGATGCGACCGCCAGTTTCCCGGCCAGGGGCGGCTCGCGGGACGCGGTGCGCCTCTCCGCAAGCTATCTATTCCGAGTTGTCGCGGCGCATGAGCCATTGGTCGTTGCGAATCGAGTGCAAAACGGTGATCGTCCGACGATGTCGGCGATCAGGCGGCCGCGGAGCACTCGAGCCGTCAACCCCTTCAATTTGCGGGAGATTCCTCCGTGTCCGCCACCGTCCCGTCGGCCAAAGAATCGAACAACACCGTCAGCGTCACCTCGCTCGTCCGCGATCTCAACGACACGATGGCCGTGGCCGTCAACGAGATCAACGACATCAATTCAAACATTCAGCTGTTGGCGCTGAACGCCCGTATCGAGGCGGCCCGCGCCGGCCAGGCCGGAGCCGCGTTCAGCATCGTCGCCCAGGAGATGCAGTCCCTGTCGGGCAAGACGTCAGAAGCCGCCAGCGGGCTCGCCAATAAGACGCGCCACACGATTGACGAGTTGATTGACGTCATCGGCAATCGCATCACCGGCACGCGGCTGTCGGACATGGCGCTCACCAACATCGATCTGATCGACCGCAACCTGTACGAGCGCACTTGCGACGTACGCTGGTGGGCGACCGACAGCAGCCTGGTCGACGCCCTGGCGCCCGGGGCCGACGACGCCGCCCGCGCGCACGCCAGCGACCGTATGGGAGTCATTCTCAACGCCTACACCGTGTACTATGACCTGGTGCTGTGCGACGCGAAGGGCCGCGTGGTCGCCAACGGGCGACCCGCCCAATTCCAAAGCGTTGGCGCCGACCAGTCGCATGCCGCGTGGTTCCGCGAGGCCATGGCGACCTCCAGCGGCGACGAGTTCGGTTTTCAAACGGCCCACGCCTCTCCGTTGGTCGACGGCAAGCTGGCCCTGGTCTACTCGTGCGGCGTGCGCGAAGCGGGACGCAGCGACGGCCGGTTGCTGGGAGCGCTGGGCATCGTGTTCAACTGGGAAGCGCTCGCCCAAACGATTCTCAAGCAGGCGCCGATCGACGAGAACCAACGCGCCGCCACCCGCTGCGCAATCATCGACGAGACCGGGGCCCTGCTGGCCGACTCGTTCGGCAAGCAATTGCAGGGCAAGGTGACGCTACCCAATCTCGCGGACATTCTCAGCGAGAAGAAGAATTACGTCACGTGCCAGGTCGATGGCAAACGGTGCCGCGTCGGCCATGCCCAGGCGCCTGGATTTGAAACCTACTCGACCGGCTGGCACTCGATCATCATCCAGCCGCTGACGGACTAACCGGCGCCGCGGGCGCTGTCCAACGCAGGTCGCGACGGCCTGGGCGGCGCAGCCAGTTCACTCGCCCTCGCTCCACACGCTGGCCCGACCATCGTCGTCAACCGTGACATGCAGTACGTTCGGGCTGCAGCAGACGGGGCAGTCCTCCACGTACGACTGCTCCTCACCCGCGGACAGGTCGATGGGCACGACGATCTCCTCGCCGCAGTGATCGCACACGTAGACGGCTTCGGAATCCATGGGCAGGATTTGACGTGAAATGTTTGATGCGGATGTGAATTAACCCCCGGTCAGTGACCGGGGGTTAAGTGCAACGGCGACGTGCGAAGCGTTTCCCAAGGGGCGCGGCTCCGTTGCGATCATCACGCCCAGCCCGGCGACCACGCCGGCACATCATAAATCAAACATCCCCCATCAAACATCCATCCGCGTTCAATCTTCCGCTTTGCTGCCGTCGCCGCACATTTTGACGATGCGCGGGTCGAACTGGGCGACGATCTCGACCAGGTCGCTTTGAGCGGCCATCACGGCGCGGATGTCTTTGTACACGCCCGGCACTTCGTCGGAGCCGGCCGACAGGACCTCGATCCCGCGCTCGGCGAGTTCCTTCTTCACGTGCCCAATGCGAAACGTGTCGTTCGCTTGCCGACGCGACATGCATCGCCCGGCGCCGTGGGACGCCGAGTCGAGGCTCTCGGCATTGCCGCGTCCGCGCACCACGAACGCGGGGTCGGCCATGGAGCCGGGGATGACGCCCAGCACGCCCGCCCCGGCCGGCGTGGCGCCCTTGCGATGCACGATGACCTCGCGGCCGCCGTGGAACTCCTGCCACGCGAAGTTGTGGTGGTTCTCCACGCCCGCGATGACGTGGGCGCCCAATAGCCCGGCCACCAGGCGGTGAATCACGGCGTGGTTGGCCGCCGCGTATTCGCCCATCAGGTTCATCGCCGCCCAGTACTCCTGGCCCGCCTGGCTGTTCATGTCGAGCCACGCCAACCGGCCGAGCTGCTTGTGCTCGCGCGGCAACTGTTTCTGGGCGATGGCCGAGTAGGTGCTGCACACCGCGGCGCCGGCCCCGCGGCTGCCGCTGTGCGAGAGCAGCGCCACGTACCGCCCCGCATCAAGCCCCAACTGCTCGTCGCGCACCGCGAGCGTCAGCACGCCGAATTCGACGAAGTGGTTGCCCGAGCCGCTGGTACCCAGTTGCTTCCACGCCGTGTCCTTCTTTTCGCGGGTGATGCGCGAGACGTTCCAATCGGCGTCCATCACGGCGTGATCCTGCCGCGGGCGATGCTCGACCCCCACGCCGAACCGCGTGCCGCGCGCCAGCGCATCGCGAAACGGCTCGCGGCGATTCTCCAGGGCGTCAACCGGCGCATCGAACACCGACAGCTTCATCCGGCACGCAATGTCGACGCCCACCGCATAGGGAATGACCGCCCCCTCGCACGCCAGCACGCCGCCGATCGGCAGACCGTAGCCCACATGCGCGTCGGGCATCAACGCAGCGCCCACGGCGCTGGGCACCTGGCAGGCGTCGCGCATCTGCTTGTGGGCCGCGGCGTCGATGTCCTCGCCCCAGGTGCGATACTCGATTGGTTCGCGCACCGGCTCGGCGGCGCGACCGAGCAGTTCCTCAGCGAGCTTGCCCCAAATGGGATCATGCAAAAAAGTCGCCGGTGCGCTGACAACCTGCTGCATCAGATCGCGCGCACGCTTGCCCTTGAGCCCGAACCCCAAGCCCTCGCAGGCGGCGGCTCGCAGCGCATCGATGGCGGTTGCCGCACACTGCGGCGGAACGCCCAACTTTTGCAACTGGCGGCGGTTCATGGGGGCAATACGGGAGGTCGGAGGTCAGTGGCGTGAAATCCAGCGTGTCGTTCGCAGAGCAGCGAACTGGTTCTTATGAAGACGCGTCCGCTTGCCCACGGGTTCGCGGACGCAGCGTTTTTGACGGTCCATGACACACATGATTGAACCACGACAGCACGACGGACGCCACGCCCCGACTCGCTGGATGACCGTCGTGCTCGTCGCGCCGTCGTGGTTC
>JAGQOU010000305.1 GCA_020427145.1 Planctomycetales bacterium
TGGACCACTGAAACGTCACCTCGGCATTGCCGGTAGCGTCGAAGTACTCGACCCGAACGTCATACCACTTGCCGGCTTCCAGCTGCTTGGCGGCGACGACCGTGTGGGTGGCGTGGGCCTGCCAGTCGTCGATGACCAGCTCGCCTCCCACCCACAGCCTGGCGCCTTCGTCGCTGGTGATTGAGAACGCGTACGATTCGCTGAAGTCCGCTCGTATCTGCCCCGTCCAATGCACCTCAAATTGGTCGACCGCCACATTGGGATGAGGTCGGGCAATTCCCCAATCGAAGTCGATCGCACCGTCAACCCGCGATGCATGGCCGCCGAATGCATCGTTGTAGTCGCCCAACAAGCCGTGGGGACTGCTGTAGAGCTGCGTCGCGGGGATAACTTGCCGCGTTTGGCTGGCGCTGGACCACTCGAGACGGATTTCCGCAGAGCCAAATTGCTCGTAATACTCGAGCCGTACGTCGTATCGAGCGCCGGCGGTCAGCGCGATTGTCGCCGAGTCTTCCTCCGCGTCGTGCGGCTGCCAGTTGTCAATCAACAGCTTGCCATCGACCCACAATCGCACGCCCTGATTGCTGGTCGTGTAGAAGGTATACGTCTCGGAGTACGACGATTCGACCTGCCCCAGCCACCGGACGCTGAAGGCGTCGGGATCGATCCCCGCCGCGGGCGAGCCGGCGCCCCAATCGAAACTGACAGCCTCAGTGCGCTCGATGGCTAGGCCGGTGAAATCGACGTTATGAAAGTACTGGCCGACTAGCCCGTCGCCCGCCAGCAACTCGCGTTGTTCCAGCCGTTCGAATAGCAACGCGCGTATATTGCGCGCAGCAGAATGGATTCGTTGCAATTGCCTACTCAATGGCGTGCCTCGTGATGCCTGCTCGCGATTTCGTTGACGCGTCGTGTTGGAGTATCAGTCGCTAATTCTTCGTGCTCAAATCCCAAGTCACGCCCGACGGATTCTGACCGGCAATGCCGGCCTCCAGGCCCAGCGTCGTGGCCGTGTTGTATCGCGCGGGCACCGAGACCGTGGGGTGCGTGATCTGAACGGAATAGAGGCCCGGTTGAATGACGGGCAAATTGGCGGGGACGTTGGGGGGACGATCCTCCTCGGAGATCCGCAACGTGCCGGAACCGGTGGCGTCGGACGAGCCGGTCGCCGGAGCCACGTAGTCTGCCAAGAACGCCACGGGGGTCAGCGCGATTTGCGCCCCCTCCAGCGGCCGGCCATCGAGCCGAACGGTGAAGGACAAAGCCATGGCGCCGATGCCTCGTGCGGCCCAGGAGTTGACGCCCGCGATCATCTCGTCGCCGGTTAACGTGCCGTCCTTGTTGGCGTCGTACACCGACATCGCATCGATCAGCGCCGGACACTGCCGCAGTTCTTGCGGGTCGAGTTGTCCGTCGGAATTCTTGTCGTACAACTCCAACGCGGCTTGCGTCACGTCGTCTGCATCAATTGTTGGCGTGGCGACGCGTCCCGGGCTGCCGCTACAGCCGGCGACGACCAGGCACGACGCAACCCAGCCAAGCAGCAGTGAAGTGGGTGATTTCATGACGTTTTGCATTGTAGTTAGAGAGCGTCGCTGGCGAGTTCGCCGCCGTTGCGCGTGCCGCGCGCGTGATGCACAGTCGGGTCGACGTCGAAGGTGATCGAGTGAACCGAAACGTCGCACATGGCCATGAAAAACGTGCCGGGGTGGGCGCTGCCGAAGGCAAAGTACCATTGCAGGCCGGGTTGGTCTTGCGTGGGGATCGCGTTGGCGAACGTGACGGGCCCGGTCAGACGGTTGTTGTCGAGGTCGTCGCCCACCCATGCGCCCTGGTCGTCGCCGATATCCTTGAGTGCGAAGTCCGACGAATTGCCGCCCGCGTAGTAGTCGGGGTTCACATACTTCTCACCGAGCATGTAGGTGTTCGAGGAGCCGTCAGAGACATGTTTCAGTTTAATCTCGCTGCGCTGATAGGTGACGCCCAGCAGGTAGTTGAAAGCATCAAACTTGCTCGTTTGGAATCCCTCGCCCTTGTCCGCGTCGGCCGGCGGGGGGCCGCTGAACCACTGGGAACTCACCGCCGGGGGATCGCCAAAGCCGGGCTTTGCGCGCGGGCCGAGATTGGCGGCATAGTCGTTCCGCGCCAGCGTGGGCGCTCCATCATAGTTGAATCCGTCGTACGCCGCGTCGGGATTCGCATACGGATCAGGGGCTCTGCGCGACGGGCAGTAGAACGTGGGCATCGGCGTTTGCGACAGTTGCGTCAACGCGTCCCTCTTGGCTTGCCCGGTTTGCCCGGCGCCCAACTGGTGGAGGTTCGCCCCCTCCAGATACGGCAGGCAGCTGTAGGCCCAACTGCCGGATTGGTTCTTGCCAAAGCCGCGGTCCGGATCGCCTATCCACGAATACCCCCAGCCGGCAGACGGAAAAAACTCGTGCGCGTCGTGATGCATCTGCCAAGCTAGGGCGATCTGCTTCAATTGATTCGAGCACTGCGCACGCCGGGCGGATTCTCTGGCCGCTTGGACCGCAGGCAGCAACAGGGCCACCAGCACGCCGATGATGGCAATGACCACCAGCAATTCAACCAGGGTGAAGCCTCGCCGACCGCTTCGAGCGTTTGTCGCACTGGTTCTCATTTTCTTTCCACGATTGGTTTCAATGAAAAACTGCGGCAGGGCCCTGCCCCAGGGACCCCGCCGCGTCGCCTGCCAGCAAGTCCGTTGATCTACCGCTGACGCCGCTTCCAAGGCAGCAGCGCCAAGCAGCACCCCGTCAGGATCAAGGAACTTGGTTCCGGAACGGCAAACAGAAACTCTCGCGGACTCAGCGCCATGTCGCTGATGCGGACCTCGTCGATCAGCGCGTCGGACCAATCGGCCACGTTGCCGCCATAGGCGCCGCGACCAATGGAAAAATTGGTGTTCGAGTCGATCAGCACCTCGCCCGACAGGCCCGCGAAATCCGCGCCTGAGATCGAATCGACCATCTGGTAGACGCCGTCCTCGCCCGCGAGATGCAACTGGGCGTCGGTCCCTGACAGCACGAATGCGACGTGGTTCCATACTCCGGCGGAGATTGTCGAGCCGCTGGCCAGATAATGAATGTCGCCGTCGCCGTCGATCCACTCCACGAACAGCTGATTGGGGATCGCGTTGGGAAAGTCGTCGCCGCGGACCAACACCTTGAGCGGCGGAACGTTGCTGCCGGACAGCGGCTTGCCGTCTTTGCCCAGCAGCGCCTGAAACCCGCCGATGCTGTTCATGTTGAAGGCCAGCTCCACGGTCATCGCCGTGAACAGCTGCGAGTTGATCGGCTTGCCGTCGGAGTAATTGTCGTCGTTCTGTCCGGCGTCGTCCCCGCCGGGGCCAAAGTTCAGCGACAGCGTGTTGGGCAGGCCGCTGCGTAACGGTAGCGGCGAGACGGAACTGCTGTAGCTTGCCGAGGTGAAGGCTGGGTCGAACGTCCGCATATTGTTGCCGTTGCCAGAGTCGTCCAACACCGTATCGGGGCCCGCCGCGATAAGGCCGCCCGCCGGGCCTTCCTCATGTCGCCAGTAGGCCGTCGTGCCGCCAACCGCCGCCGACAAGGACCCCAGCATCACCGCAGCAGCCACAGCGCAACCAAATAAATTGACCGGGCGTTTCAAGTTCCAACAACTCATGAGCATTCTCCCTCATAGAACAGACAACTTGTGGAAAAGCAGAATCCAACGATGCGCGCCTCTTGCAGAAGTGCTCTGCACGTTGCTTTCGCGAGTGCAGCGGATCATCTATGCGAAGCGCTGGTTCCGTAGTCGCCGCCATCCCCAGGCGACCGCCACCACGCCCAGCAGGGCGAGCGACGCCGGCTCCGGGACGCTCGCTTGATTGATCACTCCCGCGGGGGAACCAAACTGCGATTCCCAGATGGCCAAGTCAACGTCGTCGACGTTCCCGTCGCCATTCGCGTCGCCGTCCGCCAGCGTGGCCGAGCCGTCGTTGATGCCGAAGCCGCGCTGCCACGCCAGGAAGTCCCGCCCGTCGACGCCGTTCATGCCGTCAAAATCTGCGTTGTCCGTCGCCGGGACGGTTTCAAACAAGAACTCCGTGGGCAACAGGGCCTGATCGCTGATGCGGACTTCGTCGATGATCGCGTCCGACCAATCGGTCACGCCGTTGTTGAACATGCCCCGCCCGACGGTAAACGGCGTGGGGTCGAAGATGATCACTTCGCCCGGCCCCAGTTCCCCGGCAAAATCCTCGCCGGAGATCGCGTCCTTCAGGACGTAGTCGCCTGTTTCGCCCGCAATCCAAAGCTCGGCGGCAGTTGCGGTCAGCGTGAACGCCACGTGGTTCCAGACGCCGGTTGTCATGCTTTCCCCCGAGGACAAGAAATGAATGTCGCCGTCGCCGTCAATCCATTCGACGAAGAGTTGGTTAGGAATCGCATCCGGGAAATCGTCGCCGCGAACCTTGATCTGAAAAGGCGCCACGGGCGAATCGGGTTCGCCCACTTCGTCGCCCAACGGCTTGCCGTCGCGACCGACGAGGCTCTGAAAGCCTTCGAGCGAGTTTAGATTGAAGGCCAACTCAACGGTCATCTCCGTGAACAGCTGCGTGGTGATTGGCGCGATCGAGTTGTCGGTGTAGTTGTCGTCGTTTCGTCCCCCGCCATCGTCGGTCCCTTCGGCCGGGTTCGGGCCGAAGTCCAGGGCCAGCGTATTTGGCAGACCGCTACGAAGCGCCAAAGGCGACACGGTCGACACATAGGTTGCGGCCGTGAACGGCGCGGCGGCCGAACTGAAGGTCTTCATGTGATTGCCGTTGCCGGACGAGTCCAACACGGTGGCAGGGCCGTCAGGAACATTCGACCCGGCCGGGCCTTCTTCATGCCGCCAGTACGCAGCCGTGGCTCCCCAAGTTGTCGCGGGGAGCACGGCGATCGCGACGATCACGACGCCGTTGCGAAGCCAGGCGGCGCCATGCTGGCGCGATCGGTTGCGAGTCGTACGGCGACCGGCCGGTCGCGCATCGCAGTGCGATGTCGTTTGTGCCGACGCATTGAACAGAACAAGGTCGTTGGTCATGGGAATGTTCCTCGACAGAGTGGTTTCAATCGGTGAGAAGAGGATCGGTGTTCGTTGGATTCGATTCTTGGAGTTGCGTTTCTAGCGCTTGGCTTACCTGGACTTGCGAAAGAGAAACTGATTCGGATTGAGCGCTTTGGTGGAGATGCGGATTTCGTCCGCCCAGCCGAGAAAATCCCGACCCATCGAGCCCGACTCGCATCCCCGCCCGACAATCCACGTGCCGCCCCGCCGTGCCAACGAGCCGCTGACGATCGCTTCGGCGGCAACAGCGAAGTCGTGTTGCGGATCGTCATCGGCGAGATAAAGTCTCAGTCGCCCGTCTTCGCAAGTGACGACAACATGCCACCACTCGTTGGGACGAGGCTCGATCTCGCTGCGCACCTCGATGGGCTCGCCAGCCGAGTCGACGAGGTCCACGCCGATGACGGGCGGATCGCCCAAAACGCCCAACTGCAGCAGAGGGGTCAGCGTGCCGTCGCGATCCTCCTCTTTCGCCAGCACGACCTGTTCGCCGTTGCGGCGAGCCAAGCAGAAACTGGCTTCAATCGTGAATGACGAAAAGGGAAAGTGAGACAGCTTGTCCATGTGGGTTTGGGCGACCTCGGGGTTGAGGTACAGGTCGCGAGTCACCACGCCGGGCACGACTCGTCCCGTGTCGTCCAAGCAGAGCAGATTCGCTGTTTGAGGAATCGCCAGAGTTCGTCGCGGCGCCGCTTCGCTGATGGCCGGTGCATTTCGACGGGAGAAAGCGAACAAGTGATTGTTATGGCCTGAAGAATCGCGAGCCGCGATTGCGCCCAGGTTGTTGCTGAGGTCGGCCACCACGCTGTCGGCCGCCCCCTCCTCGAACCGCCACCAGGCAAGCACGCTGGCAGCCGTTCGCTCCTCCGGCGACTGCGATGGCAGCGGCGCAAACAGGCGCTGGTTAGCGGCGCGAACCGTCGCTTCGTCAACTTTGAGCACGGCGCGATCGTAGGTGGCCAATCCGTTGACTTCGATTTCCACGTCCGTGGCCTGGGTGTAGACCGCGGCGCTCAGGCGGGACTCGACCAACGGCCGCAGCTTGGCGATCAGTTTTTCGTAGGCCGAGGTCAGCTGCTCGCGGGTTTGGTAGGTGCGGTAGCCCCAGTCCTCTTCGCCGTGCCAGCTGTGACCTTCCAACGGCAAGCCGAGGCCGCCGAACTCACTGAGGACGGCCGCTCGATCGCGCTCCGCGGGGGGCGCCACGGGCCCGGGATAGAAGTGATCGTCGTTGACGTCGCCGCACCCGAAGTCATTCCCGCCGCTTGCCGAGACAACCAGCCGCGTCGGGTCGTACTCTTTAAGCCAGTTTGTGACCGCGATCGTGTCGAACTGTCCCCAACCCTCATTGAATGGAACCCATACGACAACTGACGGCGAATTGCCGAGAAAGTCGACCATCGCCTGAAGTTCCCGGCGGTAAAGCGACGCACTGTCGCGCGAGCGTTCCGTCTCAACGCCATCGGCGGGCCACTCCGCCCGTTTGCCGCCGCTGGGCATGTCTTGCCAGACCAGCAAGCCAAGTCGGTCGCACCAGTAGTACCACCGCGCGGGCTCGACCTTCACATGCTTGCGAACCATATTGAACCCGAGCGACTTGGCGACCTCCAAATCGTGTCGCAGCGCCTCGTCGCAGGGGGCGGTATACAGCCCGTCGGGCCAGTATCCCTGATCGAGCGGCCCAAACTGGAAGAGCGGCTCGCCGTTGAACGCCATGCGGGCCTGGCCGTTGCGGTCTTTCCCCAGCCGAATCGAGCGCAGGCCACAGTAGCTCGCGACTTGGTCGACTGGTTCGCCGCTTTCCAATAGCGTGACTTCGAGGTCATAGAGATACGGGTCGCTCGGCGACCACCAGCGCGCGTTGGCGATGGGCAACACCACAGGCGTGCGGACCGCCTGGCGTCCCGACGCGACGACTTTGCCGTCGGCTTTTACCACGACTTCCATCTCGGCGCCTGCTGCTGCGAGCGGCGCGTCGGCAACGACCTTCACGCTCGATGACGGCAAATCAGCGCGAATCGTCAATCTCGCGATATATGAGCGGGGAACCGGTTCCAGCCACACGGTTTGCCAAATGCCGCTGGTGGATGTGTACCAGATGCCCTCGGGGCTCAGGCTCTGCTTCCCACGTGGTTGAGAACCCGACTCGGTCGGGTCGCGAACCGCGACGACGATTTCGTTCTGCTCGCCGGCGCGCACCGCTTCTGTGACATCGAACGTGAAAGGATCGTATCCGCCCCGATGGACGCCCAGCGACTTCTGGTTGACCCACACCTCGGCCTCCCAATCCACGGCGCCGAAATGCAGCAGAACGCGCTGGCCGCCCCAGCCGTCGGGCAACGCGAATCGTCGACGGTACCACGCGCGCTGATCTGGCAGCAACTCGCCGCGATATCCGCCCAATTCGCTTTCAATCGGAAACGGGACGAGGATCTTCGCGGTGAACTCGTCTGGTTGAGCGGCGTCGCCCGCCGCGATCGCCAACTCCCAGCGGCCGTTCAGGTTGAGCCAATCCTGCCTGACCATTTGCGGTCGCGGGTATTCCGGCCACGCCGAGTCGTCCGTCAGTTGTTCCGCCCACCGCGTCACGGGCGGCCGCGCGCGTTCGGCGGCCAGCGCAGCCCGGTCCCCCGCGGCGCAGAATCCAGCCGCGAGCGAGACGGCCGACAACAGACTTGTAGTAGTGGCAAGACGATTCATAGTGAGCAGCAAGAAGAGAGCTTTCCGACAAGCTATTCGGCAAACTCCCTGCCAAGTTCGATGATTGGGTCGAGCAGGACGACGCGGTCGTAGATGGGACCGTCGCCGCCGTCGGTGACGACGAGAGTGAGAAAGCGATCCTGCGGCAGCAAATCAGCGCCGAACATGGCGTCGCCATCCAGACGGCAAAAACCTTCGCGTTGGTAGCGCAGCTCGCCGTCGACAAAAATCTGGAAGCTGGTGCGGGCTTGGGGGTGAAACGGCTGCGACACGTGCGACTTCTCAAGATGGGCGACGACGCCCCGCAAGGTTTTCAGCGGACGTTGGTATTGCTGGCGAATGGCGTGCAAGTCGATGGTGATTCCCACGTTGGCATGCATGCCGACCACGCCGTCGCGCACCCACCGCGAGCGGTCGAACAGCGCCGTTGTGGTGCCGGCGCCCCAAAACCCCTCGGCATCGCTGTCGAGAACGTTGCACAACGGATCGATGCTGCGCTGGAGCTTGCGACGGGCCCAAATGGGTCCCCACGCACCGCCGCTCATCGGCGGCGCGGCGACATGACCGCCTTCCAGGTCAACGGCCAATGCGTCGGCATCGCACCGGGGCAGAAACACCCCGTGAACCCAAGGGTTCCACGGCACCGACACGACTTCGCCTGTACACGCCTTGTCGCTTACGCCTTTGGACTCCGCCCAGGGCAGCGTGCTCCACGCGCCCGTCTCAGGGTCGATCGACCCCGCTGCGCGAAACTCGTTGGGAGCGCTCCCGCAAATGACATCGACCAGACTCAGTTCGTTCTCGCTCAAGCTATCGGGGCGCTCGCCATTGAAGTCTCGCTGCAACAAGCCGCGGCGATCGTCCTCGGACGCGCTGGCCATGCCTGCGGTCGTCGCACGAACAGTCATGCCGGTTGTTAGCCGCGTGAGGCGATCGCTCTGGGCTGTGCGTTTGACGTGGACTTCGCCTTCGTAGACCACGACGTCGGTCGTCGCCCGATCGTCGACCGATACGGCGAACGCCGTTCCAACGTCGACGACGTAGGCCGTTGGCGTTTGCACCGAGAAGTCGCCCTCCTCAGATCGACCGCTGAGCGAGCCTCGGTAAAGTTGCAGCTGCCGCGGCCCCATGATCTCGAACTCGGCAGGCCCCGTGACCACCGCGAAGACGTCGGCTGCAAGCTCAAGCTTGACGACGCCACGGGCGAGCTTCAGACGCTCGCCGACAGGGAGACGCAGCAGAAAGTCGCGCGGTCCCGCGTCCTTCTCCCACGAAGCGTCTCGCGAAAGAGCGACAATCCTCGCTGCAAACGACTTCGCGTCTGGACGATCGCTGCTGGCGACAGTCGTCGCTGGCTTGACTGGCTGCGACGGCTGAGCGATCGGTTGATGAGGCTCTTGGACATCGGCGAGCGGCGGCGCAGACTCGCGATCCAACAGCGTGCTGCCGACAATGCCAATCCCGCACGCCATGAGCAACGCTGCGGCCGCCATCGGCCAATAAATGTGTTGGCTGCCGGCAAACTTCCGCCGCTGCGACGTCACATCGTCGCGGTAAGACGTCGTCGCAGCGGCATCGCCTGAACTGGCACGACCAACCAACGAAAGCAAGCGGTCTTGCACGGCCGCCGTGCTTACCACCGTTCGTCGGGCATCGGGTGAAAGCTCGCGCTTAGTCATGCAGTAGTCGAGTTTGCTCAGTTCGACGTAGGTGCGTCGGCACTGCTCGTTTTGGAGCAACTCGTTGAGCCGCCGCGATTCTTGGTCGCCGAGGCAACCGTCGAATTGCTTGCTCGTCAGGATTTCGAGTTCTTCAATCATGGTTCAGTCCTGCCCCGGCGGAACAGCCAGGCGACTACGCTCCAAGCTCCGAGAGCCGCAGGTGAATGCACCGCATCAGGGCCGAGCGGATCTTCCTCAACAGACGCTGCACGTGCCCGGTTGTTCGATGTACCGTGTCCGCCGCCGATTGGACGCTGCCGCCGTCGCCGTATCGAGTCAGCACAAGTTCTCGATCGCGGCGCGAGAGTTTGGCGATGCAGTGTTCAAGCGATTCGCGATACAGTTCGATATCGTCCAGCTGATTCACGGCTGTGAGGGCCACGGCTTCCAACGTTTCGTCATCCAGCACCGTCAGTTTCCGCTTGCCCGCAGTTCGCCGGTAAGTGAGCACTTCGTACTGGGCCACCTTGGCCGCCCAGGCAAAGAAGCTGGTCTTGGGGTCGAATTCGTCGAACTTGCGCCACAATACGACCAGCGTATCTTGGACAATTTCCTCGGCGTCTTGCCAGGTGGGCACCAACGCATGCACAAACGCTGAGATCCGGTTGTGATTCTGAGCGTGAAACGCCAGGAACAATTCGCCCCGGTTGCGCTCCGAAAGCAGCGGAGGTTCCCCGCGAGCTTCGTCGCTCGAATTTCCGACAGATTGCTTGGAGTAGTCGCCATGCATAGGACTTAGGACAGGCGACCCGATCTGAAGGGGATGGGCCTGCCATTGCTCGCCATTCCGAGTCAATCGTACAGAGGACCGGCGCAGCCGTGCGGCAAACCGCTTGGCCGACTTTGGTGCGATAGCGAAGAGGACCGAAAGAAGAGGGCGAATTCAGGGACAAACGAAGACTCTCTGCCAATTAATGTAGACGTCTCACAATCGGCGAGACGCGCGCATTTTTTCGAAAAAAGCACAAAATCCCGCCCGCTGGCTTGCTCCGGAAGGCGCGGCGTTCGTCGCGTGACGCAAAGCCCACATCGGCACGGTGAGACCGATACTTCCAAGAAACGAGGCGAGAGCTTCAACGGCAAACGACGCGATGAACCACGGGGGCGGGAGCAGTTCGACACAAAGTTGGAGGCGAAGTTGCTCGGCGAGCGGTGGCGGCGGCATGGTAACACGGCGAGGCCTCGCAGCTTCCCAAGCCACCGCGTCCCGACGCCCGCGGCGGTTCACTCTGCCTGAGGCCGCACTCGCCTAAGTATTTGCAACATAAGCACTTGGCAGTGGTCGCCGCAAACCGCTGCCGGCGACGACATCGTTTTGATCGCTAGGCCGGCCCCCCCGCTTGGTCTACCCTGGCCGTTGCCGCGGCAAAGGCAGACCCGCGGCGCCGCGGCTTCGCGTCTCCCGGTTCATCGTGCCTTGGAATTGCCAAGTCGCCGCGACGTGCTCGACCTGCCATTTCTCCCCCTTTTAGCGAACTCCCCATGTCACGAAGCCACCAGAAGACCTGCTGCGTCTGCGGACAGTCGAAGCCTGCGTCGCACATGATGCCGGCGGCACTCGTACGGACGCCAATTGCAGCGCTCATCGCGGCGGACTGCCCTGCCTGGGGCCCCGACTCACATATCTGTTTGCCCGATCTCAATCGCTATCGCGCGGCGCACATTGAGCAAACCTTGGAGCAAGAACGCGGCGAGCTTTCGAAGTTGGAAAAGGAAGTGGTCGAGAGTCTCCGCGATCAGGACGTTCTCTCCGAAAACATCGACGACGAATTCGTAGAGCGTCGCACGCTCGGCGACCGGCTCTCTGACCGATTGGCCGCGTTTGGCGGCAGTTGGACGTTTTTGACGCTCTTTGGCGGCGCTATGACGACGTGGATTGTCATCAACGTGATTTTCTTGCGGGACGTGGCGTTCGATCCCTATCCGTTCATCCTGCTCAACCTGGTCCTGTCGTGCATCGCGGCCATCCAGGCGCCGGTCATCATGATGAGCCAGAATCGACAGGAGGCGAAGGACCGGTTGCGCTCCGAGCATGACTACCGCGTCAACCTCAAGGCCGAGTTGGAAATTCGCCACCTTCACGCGAAGCTCGACCAGTTGATGTCGCATCAATGGGAACGGCTGATGGAGATTCAGCAGATGGAGGTCGAGTTGATGAGCGAACTCGCGGGTCGCAAGGACCGATAGCGCGGCTGCGAGTTCGTTGGAGACCCGCGACTGCCATCCTTCCCGTCGGTGGCGCATGGCACAGCGTGCTGGCGCCGCAACCGGTGGCAGCAGTTCGACCGGCCGTTCGCCCACATCAAGCCGTGGCCGTGGGGCAAGACCCTCGCATGCAATCACAAATGCCGTCGACGCGACCTCGCGCGGCGGGCAGTTCTTGATCGCACTGCACAACTTCTGCGCGATGTTGATCGCACTGCGGATCGATCGGCGCGAGCTTTTGCGCTCGCCGGACGGTCGCGCGCCATACCACGGGCCAACTCCACGCGCCCACTCGTATTGGCACGGACTGTGCATTCGCTGCCAACCGCCCGGCAAATGATTCTTCGGCCGGCCGGCGCGATTTGCAATTGCTCTGCATGCGCAACGGCGCTCTGCACACATTGCCGCGCCGAGTCCATCTCACACACTCGACGAAAGGGACCCGAGACATGCGAAGAACACTCGTTTTGACGGCCATCGGCCTGCTCGCAGCAAGTCCAGCGATGGCTGGACACGACACCATGAAGAAAAAGGGGGAAAAGCCTGCAGCCTCGCCCGGTTGGGTGATCGTCGAGGAAGACTATTTCTATCCGTTGCGATTCGAGGCGGATGAGGTGTTCCACGATGCGCAGATGCATTTTCGCCGCGGCGAGGAGAAGGCCGCGGCCAACGAGATTACTCGGGCAGCCTCCTGGCTCAATTTTGCAGCCAGCCACGGCTACCCGGAGACGCAAAAGGACCTGAAAGCCGCCGCCACGGAGTTGACCTCACTAGCCAAAGACCTGCGGGCCGGCAATTTGGTCGCCGCGAGTCGCATTGACAGCGTGCTCGCCCGGTCCGCCCATGCCTTGGCAACGTGGCACTACTTCATGGCCCAGCAGTCGCTTGCGAAGGACGAGATGACTTTTGCCGCCCAGGACTTGCAGGCCGCGAGCGTCTACCTGCAAAGCGCCGCCAAATCGGCCCATTTGGAGTACGGAGCCGGAGCGGTCGCCATGTTTGAAGACGTGGATCGCGACGGCCGAGCGGTCGATGAGGGCGTCACCATCGAGCCCAACCGAGTTCAATCCCATCTGGATGCGATCAAGGCGGAACTGAACAAGCTGTCGGCGACGCTCAAGAAAGACGCCGCGTGAGTCGGCTGGCTTGTACGGCATCGATCGAGCGGTCCAAAAACGGAGGGCTTCGTCGTCGCGCTGCGATGACGGAGCCCTGCCAAGCAATCAATAACGACCGGCGCTGCCGGTCGTTATTGACTGACGGTCACGGAGAAACTCTGATCTTCCCACCGATTCGCTTGACGCCACAGGAACGAAAACTCGATCGTCGTCCCTGCGGAGAGCTGTTCTGTCGGCAGGTCGGCAACGTGGACTCCCAATTGCGTATCCGCCGTGGGAGTTTCAGTCCATGTTTGACCGCCGTCGCTCGACCACCGCACGAAGGCCGGTTCGCGCACTTCCACGCGCAAAAGTCTGCCACGGGGCATGCTGCGACTCTTGAGATTGAAACGCCACACGTGGCGATTCGATTCGTGTCGCTCGCTGAGATATCGCTGCACGCCGTGCGGCGGCATGTCGAAAACGCGGCCGTCGCGCAAGGATCGCAGCAGCTTGATGTACTCTCCGTGGGCCCACACCAGCGGCATGGCCGACCCGGACGGCTGCCCGCGAAACAACTCGCGCTGCGGGATATCGTCGGCGTCCCAGACCTGTTCGGGAATGAGACCGCTGGGGCCGGCCAATTGCCCGAACGTCCCCAGCAGTCGCTCGGCTTCCTCGCGATTGCCTGCGGCCAACTCGTAGTGGGCCCGCTCCCCCGTGAGTAACGGCCACGCGCGGCCCACGCCGGTGCCGTCGAACGGGCGACCGTCTTCGTGCTCGCCGTAGCCGTCGCCGTTGTAGCGATGCCAGCACGGACCGGCAGGCAGGTCGACCCGCAGTAAGTGGTCGATCGCCTTGACCGTGTTGACGATTCGCGGATCGTCGGCCCGGCGGAGGCCAAATCGCACCAGCGCCAGTGCATCGGGGCTGACCACGCTCGCGGCAGCCTCGTTGGCGAACTCAGGCGGTCGGTTCTTGATCGCCACAATTCCATCGAGAGCTTTCGCGGAGTCGCTGGTTTCCGGGGGAGCGATGCGAACGTAGTAACCGTCGACTCCCACCTCGCGCGCCAATTCCGTCTCCGTGGCGTAGAGCCAGTTATCGAGATTGCCGTACCAATCGTCGGCGGTCTCGCGAAGATACATCGCCAGCTGCTGCGCTTGATCGGCGTCTTCGCACGCCGTCTCGGCCATGTCGGCGGCCGCCAACAGCGCCGTAATCTCGGCCGCCAGCGTGAAGGGCGAGTAGCCGGCGTCCTCCTCCCAGCGGTCTTGCTGGGTGACGGGCCCGTTGCAGACGAGGTACGAACTCGCTCGCCGGACCATGGGCCACAGCCGACGCAGTTCGTCCTGGTCAATCGAACCCTCGCGGCGCGCCAAATCGACCAGCAGTATCGGCAGCGCTGTTTCGTCCATCTGCACGCCGTTCCAATAGGGTCGCCCGTCGAGCCACATGTTTTGCGCCCAGTGCCCGTCGGGCTCCTGAGTCGACTGCAAATAGTGCAACACGCGGCATACGTCTTCGTGGGCGCCAGCTGCGATCAACGCCCCGGCGGTCTCGACAAGATCGCGGGGCCAGGCGAGATGATAGCCGCCGAGGTCGTTGTCTCCTTTGGAGAATCCCCAGGGGACCGACAGGCTCGCGATGATGCCGCCGGGAAATCGCTTCTCCTCATGCGTCCGCAGCACGGCCGCGCTGATCCGATACCGATTGATGCACAAATCTCGATGTTGAACGGGACACGCCTCGTCCAGCGGCAGCAGCGTCTGCTGCCAGGCGGTCCACTGGTCGAGATATTCGCGGCGCAGTTCGTCGAAGTCGTCCTGCAAACTGGCGATCGCCCGCAATGCCGCCTCGGACGTATTGGCGCCGAATCCGAGCGCCAGAACGAACGACCCGTCGTTGGCGTCAGGCGGAACTTCGCCCACCAGCGCCACGTTGCCGCGCTCGGCGCGCTCGTAGAACCACGTTATCTTTTTGTTTTGAGACAGGTCCTGCCAGCCGTCGGAAAAGCCGACGAAGCCTGCCGAGCGGTTCTGCCAGCCCCGCGAACAAGCCAAAGCCAAGGCGATGCCGTCGCGTTCGGCGAACAGCATCGGCGTTCCCTTGTACTCGCCGACCCAGGCCGTATTGTTCGACCCCTGATTGCCCAGGTGCGGCGCCAACAGGGCGTAGACCTGAAGGTCATTCGCCTGAGCGTCCTGCGGCCGAAACTCGACTCGCTGAAGAATCACCTCGCGCCGCGGGTCGGCGAAGATCTCCTTCTGAATCGTGTAACGATTCTCCACGCAGGAATTCACGATTCGATAGGCCGGCGCCCCGTCGGCCAAGTATTCAACATGCGTGTTCGTCTGGCGCTTTTCTTCGGAGAAGAATTGCGCACCGTCGGTCACAATCAGGCCGAGGTCGCGGATACAGGCGTTGTCGACCCGCGAATAGTAAACCTCGTCCAAGATGCCGTGACTCACCGTGAACCACACGCGACTCGCTGCGCTCAGGGCCGTGCCAACGCCCTCCTTGGCGCTGGACGTCCACCGTGCGGGAATGCCGGGAGCGCCGGGCGCCGTGGTCGAGTCGGTTGGCGGCATGGTTCTTTCAGATCTGACTGCAAATGCGGAGCGTTGCATCGGGGCGAACGCCCGGCACGCGAGCCACGCCGCGTCGCCTGTACGAATGCGTCGCCTAGGGTGTCAAACGTGCTGCTGGTGCGGCATGGCGGCGGTTTCGGTGCGGCTCGACGGATTCGCGGGCGGCAGCCCCTGGGCAATCCACGATTGGGCCGCGTCTTTTTCCCCATGGTCAAAATAGCGGATCGTCGCCGTTGTGAACGGCCGGCAGAACGTCGCCATCCACCTTTCCCATGTCTTATCGCCGATGAAGGCCACGCGTTCAATATCCTTGAAGTGTTTCATGTCGAATTTGACGTCCTCCCACAGCGCGGCGGCCTGCCAGCCGTGGAAGTCATGCATATCGAACAGGACGCGGATCTTGCCATGCCGGGCGATCTGCCGCTCCAGCTCTGGGACAAACTGCTGGTAATCGTCTCGATGCAGCTTGTCGCTGGCCTCGACGGACACCAGCTTACCATCATACGATTCGGTTACGGAAACGCTCATTTCACACCTCACATGAATTGCGCGATACAGATGCCCGGTCGGCGAACAGCCGGGCGCCAAGACAGACAAGCGGCGAAAGCCAAATACCCCACGGTGCAAATCGCGGACCGGTTTTCGGGATCGGCGCCCTGCCATAGCACGGCGTACCGGCGCGCACGGTGACCGACGAAATCTTGGCCAGGTGGGACTACTTCTGTGCGCCCGCGCGCGACTTCGGGAGGAACCCGAAGGGATGGACCGCATCGATGACGTGGCAGCCAGGCATCGCTGTCGCTGGCGGCTAACGCGGTCGCAGGGGGAGCGCTGCACTGCTACCGGCATCGTGGCCAGAGCTGCTTAGGCCATTGCACGACACAACGTCAATCTGATTGTCGATCACGACTGGTAGTTTGCTCAGCGCTTCCTGTGCAACTTGCTTCAGGTGGAAGCTAGGCAGACGTCCCGTCAGCTCCAACCGCTGCCCATTGCATTGGATGTGTATCGAATTGAGTCGATGGTGAAAGTGCGGATGAGCCTGCATGAGCTGGCGAGCGAGCGCCACAAGGTCCTGTGGGCTCAGCGCGGGAATCTCGGAACGCTCTGATTGTTCTCGTTTTTGGGCAGACGTGAGTTTCGGGTGGAGCATTGCCCGTCTCCTGGGTCGAGAGATCGCGGTCGACAGAAACGCCGTATCGGACCCATGCAACCTGTGTACCGAATGGCGGCATACGAATCGGCACATCGTTTGCCATTATCGCTGCTCGCAGGTTGTTCGTCAGTTGACACTGCGTCGCTTTGCGACGCCGCACTTTACGAGGAGATACGAAAATGGCCACAATGACCAAGACCGAGAACTCGGTTGTCGCCACCTACGACAGCCACGCGAAAGCGGAAGCTGCCGTCAAAGAACTGCAAGTTGCGGGCTTTGACATGAAGAAACTTTCGATCGTTGGTCGGGATTATCACACCGACGAGCACGTTGTCGGCTACTACAACGCCGGCGATCGGATGAAGTACTGGGGAAAGTATGGCGCCTTCTGGGGCGGACTGTGGGGCGTCTTGTTTGGAGCCGGGTTCTTTTGGATTCCCGGCGTCGGTCCCCTGCTAGTAGCCGGCCCGCTGGCCGCCGCCATCGTGGCCACCCTCGAAGGCGCCGCAGTGGGAGCCGGCTTGAGCGCCTTGGGCGCCGCTCTCTTTAGCATCGGAATCCCCAAGGACAGCGTCCTGAACTACGAAACCGAGTTGAATGCCGGGCGATTCTTGTTGATTGCCCATGGAACCCCCGAAGACCTGGAGAAAGCAAAGAACATCGTCCAGACGACCGACATGCTGACAATCGACCACCACGAAAACTCTTAGTCGCTTCGCTCGCCACAGCCGGCCTCGGCCTGCGGGCGGCCAGTGAAGAGTCTTGACCTGTCAGGCAGGATCGAACCCATGACGGCCTCACATGAATCGACCCAATCCAATAGAATTGGCCAGCTGATCCGAAACCTCGGCGACAAAAACGGTGTCGTTCGAGAAGAATCCCGTCACGAGCTTGTTCGAATGGGCGGGCTGGCGGTGGTGCGAGCGCTGGTCGGCGAGTTGAATAGCCCCCGTCGCCTAGTGCGGTGGGAGGCCGCGAAGTCATTGGTCGCGTTGGCAGACCCCGTCGCCGCCCACGCCTTGCTCAATGCGCTGGAGGATGGAGACGAAGACGTCCGGTGGCTGGCGGCCGAGGGGCTTGTTGCGTTGCAGGATGAAGGGTTGATGACCGTCCTGAGCGGATTGACGCGGCGAGCCAAATCGGCGGAGTTCCGCACGAGTGCGCATCACGTGCTGCACGACTTGAAGAAGCAGGGCCATAGCGAATTGATTGCCCCAGTGCTTGCCGCCTTGGATCAGGGAGACCCGCAAATCACGGCGCCAACCGCCGCGTTCAGCGCACTGCAGGCGCTGAAACCTTGACCTGAATCGCTTCGACGCGCAAACAACGCCGACTTCTGTCGCTCGTGATTGGGCAGGGACGACCGCTAGCACGCCGAATTGAGGAGCCTGCCTCAACTCAGCGTCGCCCGCCGCGGCGTCTGATGCAGCGAACGGTTCAGGTTCCACAACATGTCGAGACGTGAATTCGATGGCAGTAGACTTACAACGGATTTCGATTGCCGAACTCCAGCAGAACCTCCAATCATCGACCAATGGCCTGAGCCACAGCGAAGCGGCATCGCGACTGAAGCAGTATGGTCCGAACGAGATTGAAGAACACGCCGTCAATCCGCTGCTGAAGTTCCTCTCGTATTTTTGGGGACCGATTCCGTGGATGATCGAAGCGGCGGTCGTTCTGTCCGCGGTCGCGCGGCATTGGCCGGACTTTGCGATTATTGTCGTGCTGCTGCTGGCGAACGCCGTCGTCGGGTTCTGGGAAGAATACCAGGCCGGCAACGCCATCGCGGCGCTCAAAGCCAAGCTGGCCGTCACGGCGCTGGTCAAACGCGACGGCCAATGGATTGAAACCGCGGTGCGGGATCTCGTTCCTGGCGACGTCGTCCACGTTCGACTGGGCAACGTTGTGCCCGCCGATGCCCGGCTCGTGGGCGACAATCCGCTGGAAGTCGATCAGTCCGCCCTCACGGGAGAGTCGCTCCCGGTCGAGCGAACGGAGGGCGACGCGCTGTTCTCGGGTGCGATTGTGCGTCAGGGCGAGGGCGACGCCATGGTGTACGCTACCGGGGCGAACACTTTCTTCGGCAAGACCGCCAAACTCGTGCAGGAAGCCCGCACGACCAGCCACTTCCAACAGGCCGTTTTGCGAATCGGCAACTACCTCATCGTGCTGGCCATCGTGTTGGTCGCCTTGATCCTGCTGGTGGCCCTGTTTCGCGGGGATCCGATCCTCGAAACCTTGCAATTCGCGTTGGTGCTCACCGTGGCCGCCATTCCCGTCGCCATGCCGACGGTTCTGTCGGTCACGATGGCAGTGGGAGCACGGACGCTGGCGCGCAAAGAAGCGATCGTGACCCGCCTGGCGGCGATCGAGGAATTGGCCGGCGTCGATGTCCTTTGCAGCGACAAGACGGGGACGCTCACGCAAAACAAGCTCACTCTGGGCGACCCCTACTGCCTTGGCGGCGCGTCGAACGAGGAGGTGATCCTGAATGCGTCGCTCGCGTCGCGCGCCGACAACCGGGACGCGATCGATTTGGCCGTGCTCGGCGGACTAAAAAACCCACGCGAGGTGGACGACTATCAGATCGAGCATTTCGAACCGTTCGATCCCGTGCATAAGCGCACCGAAGCAAAGGTGCGGGCCGGCGACGGTCATGAGTTCTATGTCACCAAGGGCGCCCCGCAGGTCGTTCTGGAACTCGCGGAGAACGTCGACGCGATTCGCGCCGAGGTCGACGCGGCTGTTGACGCTTTTGCGGCGCACGGCTATCGCGCTTTAGGGGTCGCCCGCGCCGATGAAGGCAAGCACTGGCGTTTTCTCGGCGTGCTGCCGCTTTTCGATCCGCCGCGCGAGCAGGCGAAGACGACGATCGCCACGGCTCGCGAAATGGGCGTGAACGTCAAGATGGTGACGGGCGACGCCATCGCGATTGCGCGCGAAACGTCAGCGAAACTCGGCCTCGGCGCAAATATCCTCGACGCGAGCGGATTCGGCGACACGAAGCATCACGAGGGATCCCAACTGGCCGAGTCGATTGAAAACGCCGATGGCTTTGCCCAAGTGTTTCCCGAGCACAAGTTTCATATCGTCGACGTACTGCAACAACGCGGGCATATCGTCGGCATGACGGGCGACGGCGTCAACGACGCTCCGGCCCTCAAAAAAGCGGATTGCGGAATCGCGGTGTCCGGCGCCACTGACGCGGCGCGCGCGGCCGCGTCGATCGTCTTGATGACGCCCGGGTTGTCCGTGATCATCGATGCGATCAAGGAGAGTCGCAAAATCTTCCAGCGAATGAACAGCTATGCGATCTATCGCATCGCCGAGACGATCCGCGTGCTGTTTCTGATGACGTTATCGATCATCGTGTTCAACTTCTATCCCGTGACCGCCGTGATGATCGTGATGTTGGCCCTCCTGAACGACGGCGCGATTCTGTCGATTGCCTACGACAAGGTCCGTTATCGAGACGAGCCGGAATCCTGGAATATGAGGCTCGTCCTGGGGATCGCCACGGTGCTGGGAATTTCCGGCTTGTTCGCGTCGTTCGGCTTGTTCTATCTCGCCGAGCAAGTCTACCGCCTCGATCGCGACACGATTCAGTCGCTGATCTA
>JAGQOU010000306.1 GCA_020427145.1 Planctomycetales bacterium
GTTGTTTACAACTGGGGCGGCGCGGCGACCCATCGCAGCGAGTTGGGGCCCGTGCGAATCAACCTCATCGGCAACTACTACATTTGCGGCCCTGTAAAGAAGTCCCGCCGCGTCTTTCGCGAGGACGACCCGGCCGTCACCAAGCTGTTCTACGACGGCAACTATCTGGACGCCGATCGGGACGCCGAGCACGACGGTACGGAGATTGTCGGCGAGGAGGCGGTCGCGGAAGGATACGCAGGGTTCACCAGCGAAGATGAACTCATCGGGCCGCAGCAAGGCAAGCCCTACCGGTTCATCGGCACGCTGGCGGATCAGCGGGTCTCGGCGCCCAAGGCTTATGAGCGCGTCGTGAACTCCGCAGGGTGCTCGCTGCATCGCGACGCCATCGACGCGGCGCTGATCGAACAACTCCAGCGGCGCGAGGGACAGTTGATCGACTCGCAGGAGGAATTGCGCCGCCCCGACGGCGTATTGGCGGGCCTCGACGATTTGCCCACCGTGCATCGCCCTGACGACTTCGACACGGACGGCGACGGGATGGCCGACGAGTTTGAACGCGACCACGGCCTCAATCCTGCCGACCCGGCCGATGGCAACGGGCGCGAATTGAGTCGCGACGGCTACACAAATCTTGAGTTCTACCTGAATTGGCTGCTAATGCCTGCCGACAAGCGCGTGGCGTTCAGCGCGGGTCAGTGAATTGCACGACTACGGCGTACGGACCAGAAAAACGGAACAGGCAATGCGGAATTCTCGAGTTGGATTGAGGCGCCCCAGGAGCCGCGCGGCCGCGGTGGCGGCCATGTGCATTGGCGTCTTCTTGCAGCCGCTGGCGGTTGGCGCCGGCGAGTATTACATCTCCACCACCGGCAGCAACGGCGGCAGCGGGGGGATTGATAGTCCCTGGAGCACGTTCGACTACGCGATCGGACAAATCAACCCGGGCGACACGCTGTATGTGCGCGGCGGAACGTACGACCTCAATTCGCGAATTCGCATTCAAAAAGGCGGCACGTCCGGCGCCCCGATCAGCATGCTCGCCTACCCGGGCGAAACGCCAATTCTCGACTTTGACTCGAATCCGTCTTCGTCGGACCGCGGCATCCAGCTGGAACGCGATTGGTGGCGCATCAAGGGGCTCACCGTGCAGAACGCTCCCGACAACGGCATTTGGGTGTCGGGCTCGAACAATGTGTTCGAGCAACTCGTGGTGCGTTGGAACGGCGATTCGGGGTTTCAACTCTCCGGCGACTCGTCGCGACAGCCCTCGAATAACCTGATTCTCAATACCGATTCCTACGAAAACTACGACGCGAACAACCACGGCGAGAACGCCGACGGGTTTGCCGCCAAGTTCCGCGAGCTTGGTCCCGGCAACGTATTTCGCGGCAATCGCGCATGGGGCAACTCCGACGACGGCTGGGATTTCTGGGCCGCCGCCAACGGCGTGACGGTCGAGAACTCTTGGTCGTTCAAGAATGGCATCAACATCTGGGGCGACCCGTCGTACGCCGGCGACGGCAACGGCATCAAGCTGGGGCAGGACAGCGGCACGCACACGGTGAACAACAATCTCGTCTGGGGCAATCCTCACAACGGCATCGACGTGAATGGCAACGCCAACAGCGCGGTCAGCCCGCCGTATGTGCCGCACGGCGTAACCGTCAACAACAATACCGCGTTTGCCAACGGCGGACGCAACTTTCGCTTCGACGAAAACTACCCCCACGTCCTGCGGAACAACATCTCGCTCTCCGGGAGTGTGACAATCAACGGCCCCGTGGACGACGCCTACAACACCTGGAATGGCATCTCTGTCGACGCGGGCGACTTTTTGTCGCTCGACGACAGCGGCGCGACCGGCCCTCGCCAGGCCGACGGCAGCCTGCCGCAGCTCGACTTCTTGCGACTTGTTGCCGACAGCAACCTGATCGACGCCGGGGTGGACGTCGGGCTGCCCTACAACGGCGCGGCGCCCGATCTGGGGGCCTACGAATCCACGCCCGCAGTGGTCTATCTCCCCGGTGATTTTGACGAGAACACGAGCGTCGACGGCGCCGACCTGGCGCGCTGGCTCGCTGGTTTCGGCATGACCTCCGGGGCGGTTCACGGCGACGGAGACGCCAACTCCGACGGCGCGGTTTTCGGCGACGACTTCCTCGCCTGGCAGCGCGACGTCGGCGCGGCTGCCGCGGTCGCCGCCGTGCCCGAGCCGCTTGCCGTGAATCTCGCCATCGTGGCGCTGGGCGCCCTGCTCGCGGGCGTTCGGTTCCGAACAAGGTGATTGACGCTCGTCCGGATCGATTGCCGGGCGAGACGCGTACGAGACGGGACAACAACAGAAGCAAGGCGCCACGATGATGATCCGCAAGATTGGTTTCCGCAGCACGTCCGCATTTGCTGTGGCGGTCTGTTTGGCGTTCTTCGTCGCGGCGGCGACGCCGACGGCTTGTCGCGGACAGATCCCCGCGTTCTCCGGAGCCGAGGGCTACGGCGGCACATTCTCCGGATCAGCTCCCGCGGCGGGTTGGTTTTCCAACGCCACGGTGTACCACGTCACGAATCTCAACGACAACGGCCCTGGCTCGCTCCGCGACGCGTTTGTGCAAAACAGCAGCAACAAGGTGATTGTGTTCGACGTGGCGGGGACGATCCATCTGACCTCGGGCAAGCTGGACATCAAGAATTTGGCGAATTACTACATCGCGGGGCAAACGGCGCCGGGACCAGTAACAGTCTACGGCGACATGGTGCAATTGACTCATAGTCCAGGCAAGGAAAATCGCAACGTCGTGCTTCGCTATTTGTCGTTCCGAAAGGGCCTTTCTAACAATGATGATTCAATCACCTTTGCGGGCGGCGGCTTGGGCACAAACCTTATTATCGACCATGTTTCAGCATCGTGGTCGGAAGACGAGATTCTCTCGGTCACAAACAACAATACAGATATTTCCGTGCAATACTCCATGCTGCATGACGCACTCAACGGCGATCACGCGTTCGGATCATTGCTCCGACCAAGGATCAGTTCAAGCGTGACTTTTCACCACAACCTCTATGCGAACAACGTCAGCCGGCAGGCGAGGTTCGGCACTTATTACGGTGAAACTTTGACCGCCGATTTTCGTAATAACGTCGTCTACAATTGGCAAAAGCGGGCTAGCTACGCCGGCGGCAGCAGCGAAGATGATCGTGAATATGCCGACATCAACTATGTGGGCAACTATCTGGTCGCGGGGCCTGGCACCACGAGCAATTCCAGCGTTGCGTTTGTCGTGGACGGGAACATTGATGCCACGATCTATCAATCCGGGAATTACATCGACCCCGACGATGCTCCCGGCGGCGCCCCGGCGGACGGCGTGGTCGATGGTTCCGACACAGGATGGAGCATGTTTCAAGTTAGCAGCGACGGCGACGGCGTGCTGATCCAGCAAGCGTCCCCCTTCGCTACGCCCGCCGTGACGACGCAGACCGCTCCGGCCGCGTATCAACAGGTTGTCGACTACGTTGGCAACTGGTGGTGGAGCCGCGACGTGATCGACTCCCGCGTGATCGGCAACGTCACCAACTTCACCGGCGTGCCGATCGGCGCCGACGCGCCGATTGCCAGCGAACTGAGTGCGCTGCTCGCTGCGCCGATGGTCTCGCACCCGGGAGGCTACGACTCCGACAACGACGGCATGGCCGACGCCTGGGAAGCGGCCCACGGCGGCGATCTCGTGTGGAACCAGGATTTCGACAACGACGGCTACATCAATCTCATGGAGTTTGTGAACGAATTGGGCGAGTTCCCCGCTCCAACGCCGCTGGTGTTTCAGTCCGGCGGCACGAGTCGTTATGCGGAGATTCAGAACTGGCGCACGGACGACGGCGGCGTGACCACCGGCACGATGTGGCAACCGTCCAAGTTCGATATGGCCGTCATTGAATCCGGCGCCGTGGTGGTCGACGCCGTGGGGCAACACGCCGGCATGCTGCTCGTCGGAGGCGGGCCAGGAGATGCACCGTCGCTGAGCGTCAGCAGCGGCTGGCTGCGCGTGGAGCAAGAACTGGTCGTCGGCTCGACCACCGGCCCAGCCCTGCTCAGTTTGAGCCCGACCGGCTCGCTGGTCTCGCCGCAGGTCACCATCAACGAACTCGGCGCCCTGCAAGGCAGCGGCGTGATTGACGGGTCGCTAACAAACGCCGGGCAGATAGCTCCCGGCAATTCCGCAGGCGTCATCGAGGTGACCGGCGGATTCGCTCAAATCCCCGGCGGCGAGTTGGTCATGCAGATCGAGTCGCTCGCCTCGTTCGATCGCTTGATCGTCGGCGGACACCTGTCGGCCGCCGGAACGCTGCGGGTGGAACTCGACGGGTACGCGCCGCAGTCAGGCGACGTCTTCGACCTGCTGGATTTCTCGTCAGCCAGCGGCGCCTTCGCGCTTGATCTACCATCTCTGGACGCCGGGCTCGCGTGGAATGCCGACAATCTATTCACGAGCGGCGAACTCTCGGTGGTGAGCGGCGCGGCGTTTGAGAACGCCGACTTCAACGACGACGGCATCGTCGATGGAGCTGATTTTCTCACTTGGCAGCGCGGCTACAACGCTGCCGGCGATCTGTCGACGGGCGACGCCAACGCCGACGATTTTGTCGATGGCGCCGACCTGGCAATCTTCGCGCAGCAGTTCGGTTCGACCGCCGCCGAGGCGACAGCCGCCGCCGTGCCGGAGCCGGGCGCCATGTTGCTGCTATTGGCAGGAGTCGCTTGCACCGCCGGCGCGGCCATCCAACGGCCGGCGTAACCCGCGATACTCCTTCATGCACTGGGCAAACGATTTGCAGCGCGCGTCGGCGCCCCGCGAAGCGCCCTTGTGAGGATTTCTGCGCAGAGACATGGCCGCCGGTGCGCGAAACGAATAGTCGAAGGGCGTCACGGCGGAATTCGCTGACGAACTCTGCGAGAAACCGACGCTGCGTTTGGCGACTTGTGTAGACTCACTGGCAGACGACTTGCTGTCGCTGGCCTAACGATTCGGGACGCCTGCCATGATGTTACGAGGACAATGCGTCTTCACGACGCAAGCACGCTGGACGCTGCTGTTGGCCGCCTTGGCGCTCCTGCTGCAGGCTCGCGCTCCGGCGGCCGAAACGTCGCCTGCGACGACGATCATCTACGGAAACGTCTGGACCGGCGACAGCGAGCAGCCGCAGGCGGAAGCGATTGCCATCGCTGGCGACCGCATTCAAGCCGTCGGTAGTCGCGAGGAGATCGACAGGTTCCGCGGCGATGAGACGACAATCATCGACGCGGGCGACGGCATGATCGTTCCCGGGCTGATTGATTCGCATATTCATCTGCTTAGCGGCGGCTACAACCTCACCTCCGTACAGCTGCGCGACGCAAATTCCCCCGAAGAGTTCGCGAAGCGGATCGGCGACTACGCGCTCTCGGTTCCCGCTGGAACTTGGATTCGGGGCGGCGACTGGGATCATACGCTGTGGGGCGGCAAACTCCCCGATCGCGCGTGGATCGACCGCGTCACGCCGACGCACCCCGTGTGGCTGAATCGCCTCGACGGTCACATGGCGTTGGCCAACACGGCTGCGTTGCGCGCCGCCGGGGTCACTGACGACGTGCCCGATGTCGCCGGTGGCGAGATTGTACGCGACGAACGAGGTCGACTGACTGGCATACTCAAGGACAATGCGATGACGCTGGTCGAACGCGCTGTGCCTGAGCGGACCCAGCAGGAGCAGCTCGCGGCCATTGAGGCCGCAGTTAAGTACGTTGCCGCCCGCGGCGTCACTACCGTCCATCAAATGGGCGAATGGAGCGACGTCGAAGCGCTAAGACTGGCCGAGCAGCGCGGTCTGCTGAAAATTCGCGTCTACGCCTGCACGCCGCTGTCCGAGTGGCGGCGCCTGGTCGACGAGCTAGC
This sequence comes from Planctomycetales bacterium, assembly GCA_020427145.1. GTDB lineage: Bacteria > Planctomycetota > Planctomycetia > Pirellulales > Lacipirellulaceae. The sequence goes on from JAGQOU010000306.1 coordinate 5,931, forward strand.
ATCGCACGGCCGCGGCTCGCCCTGGCTGCGGATCGGCGGGTTGAAGGGATTCGTCGACGGTTCGTTGGGATCTCACACCGCGGCGTTTCTTGAGCCGTACTCCGACGCGCCCGCCAGCCGCGGCGTGCTGGTCAACACGCCCGAGAACCTTGAACAGTGGACGCTCGCCGCCGACAAAGCGGGTCTGCAGGTCATGGTTCACGCGATCGGCGACCGGGCGATCCGCATCCAGTTGGACATTTTCGAAAAGGCAACCCAAGAGAACGGCCCCCGCGATCGCCGCTTTCGCATCGAGCACGCTCAGCACATTCACCCCGACGACCTGCCGCGGTTTGCCGAGTTGGACGTGATTGCCAGCATGCAGCCGTATCATGCGATCGACGACGGTCGGTGGGCCGACGGAGCGATCGGCGCCGAGCGGTCGTTGACGACGTACGCATTTCGCTCGCTGCTGGACAGCGGAGCGCGTCTCGCACTGGGAAGTGATTGGCATGTGGCTCCGCCGACGCCGCTGGAGGGCGTCTTCGCCGCCGTGACCCGTCGCACGATCGACGGTGAACATCCCGATGGTTGGGTGCCCAGTCAGAAGATATTGGTGGATGAAGCGCTCCGCGGCTACACCGCGGACGCGGCCTACGCGGGGTTCATGGAGGACGAAATCGGCACGCTCGCGGCCGGCAAGTATGCCGACCTGGTGATCGTGGATCATGACCTCAACGACATGCCGCCCGAGCAGCTGGACCAGGCCCAGGTGATGCTGACAATGACTGGCGGCGACGTCATCTTTGCGAGCCCCGACTTCCAGGACGTTCCCCAGAATACCGCCGCGCCCTGACCACGTGCAGGCGACCGCCGGCCGGGTCAGCAGTTTACTCACTGAAGGTTCACGCCATCCATGTCTGAACCAACGCGACGCGATTTTCATCGCAGGTGCCTCGCCGCCCCCGCTGCCGCGTGGCTATCGGCCTCGGCGTTTGTCGCTGAGCGCGGCGCCGCACCGGCGCGGGCCGCCGCCTCGGTCGGCCGTTCCCCGATCGAAGATTTCACCTACCTGCACGTCTCGGACACGCACCTTGATCCGCGGCCGGTTGGCGCCGCTTTCAATCCCGACGGGCGCAGCGTTCACGCGCTGGAGTGGTTCGCGCAGCAGTCGGGAATGACCATTGACGGCGAAGGTCGCCAAATCGCAAACGGCACGGGCGCCGATCGAGCGCCGGCCTTTGCCATCCATACCGGCGACGTCTTCGAGTACAGCGTCGTCGACGACTGCTGGGAGGATTGGCAGCGCATTGAGCAGGCGCTCGCTTGCCCGGTGTACTGCGTCCCCGGCAACCATGACAACACCTGGTCGAGCATCAATCGCCTGCTGCGACGGCAGTACGGCGCTGACTCGTACAGTTTCGACCATGGCGGCTGTCACTTCGCGTGCCTCAACACGGCCGGGTCGCTCGATCCCCTGCCCTGCTGGGACGAGCGTACGCTCCGTTGGCTGAGCGACGACCTCGCCGCCGTCGATCGTGCGACGCCCGTGCTGCTGGCATTTCACCATCCGCTGTCGGGCGACGCCGGTTACGCCAGCGAATACGACAAGCTGCGGTTTTGGGAGATTGTCCGCGGGCATCGCGTCGTGCTGATGATGGACGGACACTGGCATCAGGTGCGTGCCGGCACGTGGCAAAATATCCCCCGCGTCAACGGCGGCGAGACCTTCCGGCTGAATACTGGCTATGCCACCGTCAGCGTCGCCGGCGGCGTGCTGACGCAGCGCTATCACTTTCACGACACGGCCCAGGGCGGCGCGCGGGACGCACTTGTGCTGCGCACCAGACTCGACGCCCCCGTTCCGCG
>JAGQOU010000307.1 GCA_020427145.1 Planctomycetales bacterium
CAGATCAACGGCACCACCGGCTACGAGGAGGCGGGCGCCCAGGGTCTGGTGGCCGGGGCCAACGCCGCGCTGGCGATTGCGGGACGCGAGCCGCTGGTGCTGTCGCGCGATCAGGCCTACATCGGCGTGCTGATTGACGACCTGGTGACCGCCGGCGTGGATGAACCGTATCGGATGTTTACCAGCCGGGCCGAGTACCGGCTGCTGCTGCGGCACGACAACGCCGACCGGCGGCTCACGCCGTTGGCCGCTGCGGCGGGCCTCGTCGGCGCCGAGCGCGTGCAGCGGTTGGGGCGAAAGGTCGAGCAGATCGACCAGCTTGCCGGGCTCCTGCAAACCACTCGCCGCGAGGGCGTGAGTCTCGACAAACTGCTGCGCCGTCCCGAGATGACTTGGGCGGACGTCGCGCCGCACGTGCCCGCCGCCGAGCAATACGACGCGGAGGCCGTCGAGCAGGTGGTGTGGGACGTGAAATACGCCGGCTACGTAGCGCGCCAACAGGTCGACGTGGATCGCCAGCGACGATTGTCGTCGAAGCGGATTCCGGCAAGCTTCGACTACAGCCGACTGACGCAGCTGCGAACCGAGGCGCGGGAGAAATTCGAGCGGGTTCGTCCGGGCGATCTGGCCCAGGCGAGCCGCATCAGCGGCGTAACGCCGGCGGATATTGCCCTGTTGATGGTGCATCTTGGCGGGTAGCCGACGGCCGCCTGGGGTATTTGGAGCCGACCGCCCGGGGAAGCGGTTCCGACGACGCAGATGCTGGCATTCGTCGTAAGTTCTTATTTTGCATGGGTTTGAAGAATTCAAACCGATGTTGACTGGTCTGGGCGCCCCGTTATAATTCCCGCAGTTGGCAAGCCAGGAAAACTTGGCAGACACGGAGGATACTGCCGTCTAAACAGCCTCGTGCCTTTGAGTGGGCGGGCGTGTTTTCAGGAGTTTGCGTATCTCAGGGCCCCTGGGGACGTTTGCTCGGCATCGGCAGGACGCCTTGGACTCTGCTCGGACTTGGCTGCCTTGGAGGGCATTTGGACGGGTACGCTGCCCAGCTTCGACGTCGGCTCTGCTTTGTGGCAACGCCGCCAACGGATGGGATAACGGTCGCAGCGGCGACCGCCGACGAAATTCCCGGCGCGCTTGTCGCCTCAACCATCGGCTAAGGAGAGAGGTGGTTTCACCATGAAGACCGTATTCACCACCGGCGAGGCGGCGAAGATCTGCAAGGTCAGCCAGCAGACGATCATTCGCTGCTTCGACTCGGGACAGCTCAAAGGCTTTCGCGTCCCAGGCAGCCGATTCCGCCGCATTCCGCGCGAACAGCTGTATTCCTTCATGCGGGACAACGGCATCCCGACCGACGCGCTCGACTCGGGCAAGCGCAAGGTGCTGGTCGTCGACGACGACGAGGATTTGGTCGAGTTGATTTGCGACGCGTTGGAACGCGACGGGCGGTTCGACGTCCGCAGCGTTAACAACGGCTTCGGCGCCGGCATGTTGATCAAAGAGTTTCGCCCCGACCTGGTCGTGCTCGACGTGATGCTGCCCGATATCAACGGCAAAGAGGTTTGCACGCTGGTGCGCAGCGACAGCACCATGGACGACGTGCGAATCATTTGCATCTCCGGCATGGTCGAAGTGGACAAGGTGCAGTCGCTTCGCGACGCGGGCGCCAACGACTTCATGCAGAAGCCGTTCGACGTCGATCAGCTGATCGACCGAGTCTGTCAGCTGCTGGAGATCGAGAGCGCGCAGACGAAGTGACGCATCGATCTGCGTCGAGAGCGCCGTCGATCCGCGGCGACCGGTGGTTTGCGACATGAGCCAGTCTCCGCCCGCCCCGCACGCAATCGTCGACGCCGAGAAACTCGCTGCGCTCAAAGAGTTGGCCTACGGCGCCAGCCACGAGATCAACAACCCGTTGGCCAATATCGCGGCCCGCGCGCAAACCTTGCTGCGCGACGAGGTTGATCCCGAGCGACGCCGGGCCCTCGAGGCGATTCACCTGCAGTCGCTGCGCGCGCACGAGATGATCTCCGACCTGATGCTCTTCGCCCGGCCGCCGCAATTGCAGCTCGCACCGGTCGACCCGGCTGTGGTCGTGCGGCAAGTTGTCGCGCAGTTCCGCCAGCCGTGCCATGAGCGCGGTTTGCAGCTGAGCCTCGACGCGCCTGCCGCGTGCCCGACCGTGCAAGCCGACGCCAACCAACTGGCCGAGGCGGTGCGGGCGCTGGTCCTCAACGCCGTCGAGGCGGTGGGCGTCGACGGACGGGTCGCCGTGAGCGTTCGCGCCGCGCGGTCGACGGACCCGTCGGACGCCGCGGTGGCCGTCGAAATTGCCGACAACGGACGCGGGCTGACCGACCGCGAGGCCGAGCACGCGTTTGACCCGTTTTTTTCCGGGCGCGAGGCCGGTCGCGGGTTGGGGTTTGGCTTGGCGAAGTGTTGGCGTATCGTGACGGCTCACGGCGGAAACGTGCAGTTGCAGTCTGGCGACAAGGCGGGCGCCGTCGCCACGCTCACCCTGCCGGTCGGCGCGACGCACGACCTCGCAAGCGAGTGACCGGTCGCGTCGTCCGCCCGAACCCCTCCCCTTCAACTCCCCTTGCCACTTCGCTGCGCCATGGGCAAAGTCAACGAAACAGTTCGCACCGTCAATAGCGCCGTCCGGACGCTGCTGTTGGCCGTTCTCCTGGTGGTCGCCGGCGTTGCCGGGTGGAAAGGCTACTCGCTGTACAACGAGCCGCAGAAGAAACTCGCCGACAAGCAACACGAGTTGGACGCGGTGAGCGCCAAGCTCGCCGGGGCCGAGTCGCAGGTGGCCGAGCAACGGGAGCAAATCGACGGGTTGAAGACCGACCTGGTCGAAATGGCCGCCCGCGTCGACAAGCTGGAGACCTCCAATCGCCTGCTCAAACTGCGCCATCGCATTGCCCGGCTCAAGGTGCTCGATCAGACGGAGAACGAAGGCTCGAGTCGCGTCACGACCAGGGTCGAGTTCTACGAAGTCAACGCCGAGGGAGCCCCGATCAGCGACAAGCGTCGGCAGTTCACGATTGAAGGCGACCGGGTTTACATTGAATGCCTGGTGGCCAAGTTCGACGATCGCTACGTGGAAGAAAAGGACCTGGACCGCGGCACGGCGATCTGCTTGTTCCAGCGAATTTTCGGCGAGTATCAGCAGCCGCAAGAGGGCTTCGAGATCGAAGAGAGCGGCTCGAGCCCCACGTCGTACGCGCGCGGCGGCGAGATGTCGGAGTTTGAACGCCGCATCTGGCGCGATTTCTGGGAGATCGCCAACGATCCGCAGCAGGCGGCGGAGATTGGCATCCGCGCGGCGCACGCCGACGCGCCGTCAATTCGCGTCAAGAAAGACGGCCTGTACGAACTGGAGTTGCGCTCCACCGGCGAGTTCACGCTGCGGCCGTTGCCGGACGCCGCTTAGGCGCCAGGCTCGCCCGGGGCGCGAGAATCGGCGCGGTCCTTGTCGCGGCCGCGGCGATCACCAGTCTTGCGCGGTCGCCAGCCGGGCTGGCGAATAGGCTTTCGCCAGGTTGGGCTGATAACAGGTCGCGCGGCAATGTTCTTGCGGCGCCCAGCGCGCACCCAGGTCGGAAAGCGATTCCGACGAGCCCACGAACAACCAGCCGCTGGGGGTCAGCGTGTCGGCCATTCTCTCGAACAGGCTCCTACGGTCCGGGGCGGTGAAGTAAATCGCCACGTTGCGACAAAACACGATGTCGAACGGCCCCAGGCCGATAAACGGCTGGTGGAGATTGCGAACCGAGAACGTACACATCTTGCGTAGCGAGTCGCGCACCAGCCAATGATCGCCCTCGTCGACGAAGTACTTGTCGCGATACGCCACGTCCAGGCCGCGGCTCACCTCCAGCTTGTTGTACCGACCCTGCTGGGCATGCGCCACCGCCGCGGGCGAGATGTCGGTGCCGACAATCTGAATGTCCCACGTCTGATAGTCGTAGATAATGTCAGCCAGCGCCATGGCAATGCTGTACGACTCTTGGCCCGTGCTGGATGCGGCGGACCAGATGCGGAGGCGGCGCGGGCTGAGGCTTTTGGTCTTGGAGTCGATGACCTCGGGGATGACCTTATGGCGCAGCGCCTCGAACGGCGAGTTGTCGCGGAACCACAAAGTCTCGTTGGTGGTCACCGCATCGATGACCTGCTCCTTGAGCCCCGGCGCTACGCCGGCGCGCACTTTGCGCACCAGATCGAGGTAATTGGCGGCGTTGCTGCTGCGCATCAAGGATGACAGACGCGACTCGATCAGGTACGCCTTCGAGGCGTCCCAATAGATGCCGCACAGGTCGTCGACCAAGCCGCACACGGCGTCAATGTCTTCAGTCGTCAGATTGCTCATAGACAAACCCCCTGCCCCACGGCGGCGAGCATCCGCGGAACGATCCGTTCCAATGGCTCGACGTGATCCACCACTCCGGCCTCGTAAACGCTCTTGGGCATGCCGTACACCACGCAGGTCGCTTGGTCCTGCGCGATGATGCGGGCTCCCCTTTGTTTCATCAGTTCGCAACCGATCGTGCCGTCGTCGCCCATGCCAGTCAGAATTACTCCGGCAGAGTGAGCGCCGTAATGTTTGGCGAGCGAGCGGAACAGATAGTCGACGGACGGCTTGCAGTTGCGTTCCGGCGCGTCGTCGGTGATTTGTGCGATCGCGCGGCCGCCCAGTTTGGCGATGCGCATCTGCTTGCCCCCCGGGGCGATCAGAATCGTCCCGCGATCCGCCGGGCAGCCGTCGTGCGCTTCGCGCACTTCCAGCTGGCAAATCCGGTTGAGATCGTCGGCCAGGCTCTTGGTGAAAATCGGCGGCATATGCTGCACGACGACAATCGGGCAAGGGAAATCCTTGGGCAGCTTCGGCAGGATTCGCGTCAGCGCCACGGGGCCGCCGGTCGACACGCCGATGCCAAAGATGTGCGGTTGCTCAAAGACCGTTTGGGCCGCCGGGGCGGGCCTGGTCTCGGCGGGTTCAATCCGGTGAATCTTGCCGGAGCAAGCGGCCGCGCAGGCGGCGACCTTCGGCTCCAACTGCTCGCGCAACACGGCGGCGTTCTTGACGGGATTGCCCGCGGCCGGCTTGAGCACGAAATCAAAGGCGCCGAGGCGCAAGGCGGCATTGGTCGATTGGGCGCCGGTGGCTGTCAGCGAGCTGATCATGATGGTTTTCACGTCGATCGCGCGGGCCGACAACTCTTTCAGCAGTCCCAAACCGTCGAGGACGGGCATTTCCAGATCAAGGGTGATGAAATCGGGCTTCTGGGCGAGGATTTGGTCCAAGGCCGCTTGGCCGTTGGCCGCCGTGCCGATCACGTCGACGTCGGGAATCTGCAGCAGCACTTCACGGACAATCTTTCGGTACAGCGCCGAGTCGTCGACAACCAGTGCTCGGAGGGGCGTGGCGTTCATCGAGGTAGTCATTTCAGTCGGTTTAAGACAGCCGGCGTGCAACGCTTGCGCGTCGCACGCCGGCTCGTAGTGATACGTCTTCATTGCGACCGGCACGGCGCCGGTCGTTGGCCAGTCGCCACCAGGGTTAGACCTGGAACTGACCCACCAAGGCTTGCAGCTCGTCGGCCAAGGAACTGAGGACCGTGCCTGCGTCCTTGGTCTGAGCGGCCGCTTCCGAGGTTTGCTTGGCGCCCTTGTCGACCCCGGTGATATTCACCGTGATCTCTTGGCTGGCCGAAGCGCTCTCGTTGACGCCGCGCGACACGGTGTCGGCCGCGGTGGCCGTCTCCGAGACGCTCAGAGCGATCTGCTTGGTCGTGGCGCTCTGCTCCTCGACCGCCGCGGCGATCGTGCGGCTCACCTCGTTCACGTTGTTGATCACTTCGGTGATCTCGCGAATGGCGGTGACCGCTTCGCCGGTCGAACCTTGGATGCCCTCGATCCGACGACGGATGTCGTCGGTCGCGCTGGCCGTTTGCTTGGCCAGTTCTTTCACCTCGGTGGCGACCACGGCAAATCCCTTGCCCGCCTCGCCGGCGCGAGCGGCTTCGATCGTGGCGTTCAGGGCCAGCAGATTGGTCTGCTCGGCGATGTCCTGAATCACTTCGATCACTTTGCCGATCTCGTCGGCCGCGATGCCCAGACCGCCGACCTTCTCGTTGCTCACCTGAGCCAGGCGAGCCGCTTCGCTGGCCACGGCGGCGCTTTGCTCGGCGTTCTTGGCGATCTCGTTGATCGTGGCGGTCATCTCTTCGGTCGAGGCGGCCACGGAGCGGACGTTGCTCGACATCTCTTCGGTGCTGGAGGCCATCTGCCGCATGTTGGCAGTCATCTCCTCAGCCGCAGCGGCCACAGTGGCCGATTGGCTGGTCGTCTCGTCGGCCCCGCCGGCCAACTGCGTGGCCGTAGCCGACAGTTGCGTCGAGGTGCTCGACAAACGTCCGGCGTTGTTGGTCAGTTTGCTGACCACGTCGCGGAGATTGACGCACATCGCGTTGACCGCGGCAGCAATTTGCGTGAAGGTCTGCTGCAGCTGAGCCGTGTCGTCATCTCCCTGCTCGACCTGGTACGAGCTGGTCAGCTTGCCTTTCGCGACATCGTCGAGCGTGCTCGACAACTTAGCGACTTCGGCTTCCTGGTACCGGGCCAGCTTGGCCGCAGTTGCCATCCGACGTTCGTTTTCCAGCTTCTGCTCGGTGATGTCCGAGGCGTACTTGACGACCTTGACGGGCCGACCGCTGGCGTCGAAGATCGGGTTGTACGAAGCCTGAATCCAGACTTCTTTCCCGCCCTTGCCAATCCGCAGATATTCGCCGGAATCGAACTGGCCCTCGCCAAGCTGCTTCCAGAACGCCGCGTAGGCCGGCGAGTTGACGTAGTCGGCCTGGCAGAAGATGCGGTGATGCTTCCCCTGGACCTCGTCGAGCGTGTAACCCAGCGTGGCCAGGAAGTTCTCGTTCGCGTCCAGAATCGTGCCGTTCATATCAAACGAGATGACGGCTTGCGACTTGCTGATCGCCGAGATCTGTCCTTCATAATCGGCGTTCCTGACCTTCTGCGGGGTAATGTCCGTCGCAAACTTCACCACCTTGCAGACGTTCCCGCTCAGGTCGAGCACAGGGTTGTAGGAGGCTTGAATCCAGACCTCCTTGCCGCCCTTGCCGATGCGTTTGTACTCGCCTGCATCGAACTCGCCGCGGTTCAGCTTGTCCCAGAACTGACCATATGCGGGGGATTGAGCATATTCGGGCTCGACGAAAATGCGGTGATGTTGCCCCTTGATCTCGTCGAGCGTGTAGCCCAACGTGGTGAGGAAGTTGTCATTCGCGGTGAGGATCTTGCCCGTGAGGTCAAATTCGATGACCGCCTGCGACTTGCTGATGGCATCAACTTTGCCGACATACTCAGCATTCTGCGCACCTAGAGAGCGAGCAAGATAGTAGCCGGCGACAACCACCAGGCCGAGGGTTCCGACCAAGACGCCAAACATCGTCCAGACGCGCGTGGAAATGGTGGCGGCGGTGAACGCTTCGACGTCGGCGTTGCGTTGATTGGCGACTTCGACGAGTTCGTCGATGACAGCGCGATGGGCCGCGTAGGCCTCGGCAAGCGGGCCGGCGACAATTGACCGAGCTTTGTCCATGTCATTGGCGGAAACCGCCGGAACCAGTTCCCGATCGAGAACAGCGAAGAATTCCAAGGCCGGCTGGTACGCTTCGTCAACGATCAGCTCGCGCATCTTGCCCTCTGGAAGGTGCTCGACCCAGAAATCATGGCGAGCGTCAAATTCCTTCCGCAGTGCGACAACCTTTTCCTTCAGCGCGTCGGCTTGCTCCTCGTTGACTTCATTGGCAAGTTCGAAGGCCGTCAGATACGGCTCGATGATGTATTCCGGCGGCGGCAGAATGTCCGCCAGCAGGTCCTTGCCTTGAACGATCTCGTCGTAGAGCGGGCCGTTGACCTGCACCCTATTCAGCGTGTTATAGGCCAAGCCGCTAAGGAGCAGCATGCCAACGGCGAACAATGCGGTCAGGCACAGGATCTTGCCCAACACATCCAGTTTGCGGAACCAACTCATAGCGTTCGTACTCCGACTCGGGTGAAATTGTTGAATTGCGTCTGTTACGGTAACGGTCGTCGTGTGCCTGCTACTCTGCGTAGCTGGCTGCCCCTAAGGCCTCCTCGATATCCAGTAGCACCACGATCGACGACGCGAGCGTGTGGACGCCCGTGAGCAGCCGACCGTCGATCCCTCGCACGTTGGCCGGCGGCGGATCGATTTGCTCTGCATTGATCGTCAAGATGTCGGAGATGCGGTCGACCAGCAGGCCAATCGCCTCGCCGTCGTAGTTGACGATCAGGTTGCGGCTCTCCCGCGTGACATCGGCCGACGGCAGGCCGAGTACTTTCCTCAGATCAATCACGGTGGCAACTTCGCCTCGCAGATTGATCACGCCCCGCACCTCATCGCGGGCGTGGGGCACGCGCGTCACTTCCAGTTGACGATTGATCTCTTGCACGTGGCGAATGTCGATTCCCAGCAGGATGTCGCCCACGTAAAACGTGGCGAATTGCACTTCCCCGGCGGGGCGCTCGTGATTCGTTGGCGCTACTTTCGTGGCCATGGCGTGTCGTTCTCCTGTAATCCGCGGGCGAAACCCGAGGGCGAAGTCGTTATGGCGTCCGCGTCGTCGGCTCCCGTTGCCGAGGCCCGATCACGCGGGGGAATTTCGGCTAGGCGTTTGCGAGTTGCCGGGGCTGGTTATTGCCAGCGTGCTGCCCGGCAAAGTTATGCACGGCGTTGAGCAAACGGTCGCGATCCATCTTGATCTGGTAGTCGTCGATGCCGACTTCCAAACCGTGCTGCACGTCGGCGGAACCGGCCAGCGACGTGAGCGCGATTACCGGCAAGTGGGCGTGAACTGCGGACTGCTTGACGTTGCGGCACAGTTCGAAGCCGTTCATGTTTGGCATTTCGATATCGGTGACGATCAGGTCAAACTCATGCTCGCCGCTTTCCAACGCTTGCCAGGCTTCCAGCCCGTCCTCGCATTCCACAACGCGGTAGCCCTTTTCGACGAACATGTGGGCGACCTGCTTGCGGAAGAAACTCGAGTCCTCCGCCAGCAGGATGAGCGGCGGCAGGCCGTCGTCGGCAGCGTCGAACTTCTTTGCCTCGAACCAATCGGGATGCGCGATCTCGGCTAGATTGAACAGGTCAACCAGTCGCGTCGCGTGCTCGTTGATCACCAGCGAACCGAGCACGCCCGGCTCGCGGAACGTGATCGTGTCGAAGTCGACGGGCACGTCGCGGATGTCCTCGAGATTGGGAGCCACGAGGCCGATTTCCTTGCCCGCCGTCTCGAACACAATCAGGTAGACCTGCTTGGGACGCTCGCCCGGTTTGGCGGTGATGACTTCTTCGAGCCGGATGATCGGCATGGTGGAGTTGCGGTACTGCACCAGTTCCTGACCGCCGACGCTGTCGATCTGGTCGGAACGAACCCGCTCGATGCGCGACACGACGTCCATGCACACCGCAAAGGATTCGTGCTCGTGGTTGGTGAACAGCAACACCGATTGCATCTCTTGAGCGCCGACGCCAAGGCGATGCTCTTCTTCACGTTTGTCGTCGCTGGAGCGAATTTCCTGATTGCTTCCCAGCCCCGCGATGTCGAGGATAAGCGCCACGTGGCCGTCGCCCAGGATGGTCGCCCCCGACAGACACGAGCCGTCTTTGATGTGGCGCCCCAACGGCTTGACCACGATTTCTTCCGAGTCGTGGAGCTCGTCGACGACCACGCCAAACTGCTGGCGTCCCGATTCGACCACAATGATGTTCGTGGCGTCGCCTTCGCCGTCAACGACGCTCTTGGCGTCGGCGGCCGGCTGCATGCCGAGCGCCGCGTCAAGACGCACCAGCGGCAACAGCGAACCCCGCAGTCGGAGCACTTCGGCGTCTTTGACGCGCCCGAGCCGTTCGTGGAATTCCTGCGGCCGGACGCGAACCAGTTCGGCGATATTGACCTGCGGGATTGCAAACCGATCGTTCCGCACCTGGACGATGAGCGACGGGATAATCGCCAACGTGAGCGGCAGCGTGATGACGATGTTCGTGCCCTGGCCGACGGTCGACTCGACGTCGACGGTGCCGCCCAGTTTGGCAATATTCGTGCGAACCACGTCCATGCCGACGCCGCGACCGCTGACGTCGGTCACTTCGGCGGCCATGGAGAAGCCCGGATGGAAGATGAGCCGCACCGCTTCGCGTTCGGTCATCTGTTCGGACTCTTCGGGCGTGATCACGCCCTTGGACACGGCTTTTTCGCGGAGTTTCCGGGGATCGATGCCGGCGCCGTCGTCTTCGATTTCGATCCGCACCTTGCCGGCCTGATAGAACGCCCGCAGGTGCAGCTTGCCTTGCGGCGACTTACCGGCGGCGATGCGCGCCTGCGGTGTCTCGACGCCGTGATCCATCGAGTTGCGAATCAGGTGCGTGAGCGGATCGCCGATCGCCTCGACGATGGTTTTGTCGACTTCGACTTCCTTGCCCTCGATGAGCAGTTCGCATTCCTTGTTGAGCTTGGCGCCCAGGTCGCGGACGATCCGCGGGAAGCGACCGAAGACGGTGCCAATCTGCTGCATCCGCGTCTGCATGATCGACTCTTGCAATTCGCTGGTGATCTGGTCGAGCCGCGCGGCGATGCCCTCCATGCCGCCGCCGGCTTGAGCGCCGACGACCTGCATCAACTGGTTGCGACTCAGCACCAACTCGCCGGCCAGGTTCATCAGCTTGTCGAGCAAACCGACCGACACGCGAATGCTGGCGTCGGCGTGCGTAGCGGGAGCGACCTGCTTGTCCGCAGAATCCGCCGCGGCGGCGGGAGGGGCCGACGTTTCGACGACGGCCTCAGGTTCGGTCGTCGACGGCACCATCGGGGGAGTCGGCTGAACGGCGGTCGCTTTCGCAATGACCGGTTCTTCGACCGCGGCGGTCGGCTCGTCGATGGCTGGAGCCGCGGCGTCGACGCCGGAGGCGTTCGCCGAAGCATGCTGGCCGGCTGCGACGGCGTCGAGCGCCGCCACATGGCCGCTGACGTCGGCTTCGTTTGAGTTTTGGATGTCGCCAATCAGGCCCTTCAGACGGTCGGCCGCCCGGAGCATGACGTCGACGATTTCCGAGGTGGGCGTCAACTCGAGATTGCGCATCATATTGAGCAAATTCTCGAGGGCGTGGGCCAAGTCGTTGATCTTGGTCATCCCTAGAAAGCCCGCGGCGCCCTTGATCGAGTGAATCGCGCGAAACACGGTGTTCACCAAATCGACGTCAACGTTCTCGCCCATCTCTTCGATGGCCAAAAACTGGTTTTCGACGTCGGCGAGATGTTCGTTGGATTCAACAACGAATTCGCCAAGCAGTTCATCTTCAAATGACATGGCAACGTCCCTAACGGTCCTGGCCGAATCGCCCGAGGGGGCGGATTGAAATTGGCATCTGGCGTTTTTACCCGCTCGGCAAAACGTAGGTTGCCGGTGCGCAATACAACGAGCGGGCGAGCACAGTTTGCGTAAATGCGGCCAACTTTTCCGAAACGGCATGCCTAGATGCGTGGCAAAACCGCACAAGATCTGCGGATTTCCGCGACAGGCCGTCGTCAGAATCGGCGCCAGCGGCACAGACCGAACACGGCGAGAGACGCCGCGGCCTGGCAAGTTCGCGATTTCGCACGCCTGTCAGGACTCGCTGGCGTCGTCGAACAGATCGTCGGCGTAACCGGGCGGAAACGGGTCGATCAGCGAGTCGGCCCCAGGTTCGCGCGGACGAGTGGTCTTCTTGGGCGGCGGTTCAGACGGCTCCGTGGGAGCCTGTTCGGTAAACTGTTCGACCCAGTACGCGACTTCGTCTTCGGTCGCTTCGCCCAGGCGTTTGCGTGCGTCAACCGCGGGGGGCCGGTTGTGCTGGCGGCGGCGTACGGCCGCGGCGTACCACTGATCGCTGTCGATAAACCGGCACCGCCGCCGCCGCGCCGCCCGCTGGATTCGATGGTCGCTGGAGACCACCAGCAACGTGCGGGGCGCGTGGTGCGCTGCGATGAGCTCTTCGAGCAACTCGTCGGCGTCGGCATAGGTGGCCGCGTAGCGGACCAACATCTCGGCAAACGTCACCGATTGCGGCAGTCCGGGCGGGGCGTCGGCGGCGTCGAAAACGACTGTGGTTCGCGGGCGTTCGGCGTCGTCGACGCTGGCGGCGAGGAACCGCAGCATGGCCTCGCGCGAACGCTGCAGGCTGGCGCCGCCCCGCCCCTTGCCGAAGATGCCGGCCGCGTGGAGCAAGTTGTAGCCGTCAATCAACAGGGCCATGCCGCTCACTCGTCGTTCAGCCGATTGCCAAGAAACCTCGCAGCGCGGGGCCGCCGCTAGGCGCCGGGTGGGCGAGGCTTCTGCCAAGCCAGGCCCCGCGGCCGCAGCCGGAGCGACGGCTGGCCGCCCGCTCAATGGGGGTGCGCTAAATCACCGGGCCGCCGGCCGCCCAGTCGCCGTACTGCTGGTGGTAGCAGCGCGCCACTTTATGATCGACATTGAACACATGGGCCAACAGCGCCGCCCGCGCCCACATGCCGTTGCGGGCCTGGCGGAAGTACATCGC
>JAGQOU010000308.1 GCA_020427145.1 Planctomycetales bacterium
TATGCCGGGGCGACGCAGTTCGGCGTCGCGTTCCGCAAGCGATTCGGGGTGACGCCCTTGGCGTATCGCAAGCACTTGAACAAGGGCTAACCGCCGTCGGGCGGCGCCCCTCGAGCGGCTGCGAACGCTCGTCGTCGGAGGAGTGCCGCACGGTTCTGGCTGCTTGAGGCGGGCCTGAATAGGGTCTTCCATGCGCGTTTGGAAGAAATGTTTGCGCACATTCTCTTTGCCCGCCCCGGACCGCATAACTAGTATGAATGGAGCGGTGCGGCGTGGAGCACAGGTCGTGCGCTCGGCGTGCCGGGCGGAACAGCTTGTCTACGGAGCTCTGATTTTTTTCCTAAGTTGATTTGCAGCGGGAGTGACCTCATGAAGAAAGTGGCAACTTGGATTCTCTGCGCGGCCTTGGTCGCGACCGGCAGCGCGACCGCCAGCGCTCTCCAATTGGTTCCTTTAAGCAGCTTCGGCGGCGGCGACGGCTGGTTGGCTCCCGGCGAGGGCGCCCTCGGCACAGGCGCGAATCTAGCCCGCGGCCTGACGTACAATCCGCTCAATAACCGGGTCTACGTCGTCGATCGCGAAGGCGCGACCGCGGTCAAGGTGCTCGACGGCGATACCGGCGCTTTGGTCGGCACGCTCGACGTGACCGGCGTCACGGGCGGTACCTTCCCGCTGAACATGATCGACGTCGACGATCAAGGCGTGATCTATGCCGCCAACCTGTCCACGTCGGCGACCTCAAACTTCAAAATCTATCGTTGGGCTGACGAAAGCTCGGCGCCGACCGTCGTATTCGACGCTCCTTCGGGGCGTATTCGCACCGGCGACACGTTCGCTGTAGATGGTTCGGGCGCCGCCACCAAGATGGTCGCGGCCGGCGGCAGCAATGCCACTGACAGCGCGTTTGCGTTCTTCACCACCGCCGACGGGCTCAGCTACTCGGTGGCCAATCCGGCCGTGACGGACGTCGCCACCGGCGCGTTCCGCCTCGGCATCGATCTGGGCGAAGGATTGGTCGTCGGCTTGCAGACGGGCGGCAACTTGGCGGTCGCCGCCGAGACCGGCGGTCCCGGCCAGGTCGCCCCGGTCAATTCGGCGGGCGAAGCGCCGTTCACGTGGGATTCCGCCGAAAACCTCGGCGCCTCGATCGACGTCAACAGCAGCCTTGTCCGGCTGTACTCGACGACCGATCTGTCCCTGTTGACCAGCACCGGGTTGCTCGACACCGCGAATAACACCACGGCGTTCGTCTCCAATGGCAACGGCGTAGGCGACCTCAAGTTCGGACGCCTGCCGTCGGGGCAATTGCGACTCTACGCCTTGAACACCAACAACGGCATCCAAGCCTTTGCCGTCGTGCCCGAGCCGACCAGCGCCCTGCTGGCGACCGGCGTGGCGCTCGCCCTGGCAGGCGCGCGTCGCCGCTACGCCTAAGTAGGCGGAAACGGTTTTTGAGCAATGCACGGCCGTCGTCGGCGTCGACGCCGGCGGCGGCCGTGATGACTTTCCTTTCGATGGACTTGATTTCTCCGCCAGCCCTTCTGGATTTGTAGCCCCACCTTGGAGACGCATCCATGCGTTCATCCCATTTACGGACAATGCGATTGACTCTGGGTTGCCTCTTCGGCGTGACTGCCGCTCCAGGACTCGCGCCTGCGGCCACGTTCGACCCGATCGAAGCCTTCGGCGGAGGCGATGGCTGGCGAGCGCCGGCCGAAGTATTGGAAGGCGACGCCCCCGATTCGGTGGAAGGCATCTTCTACCGTTATCTGGACGACAACTTCGGATCGCCTAATCTAGAACGCGGCATCGCCTACAATCACACGACGGGCAATTTGCTGCTGCTGAGCCGCAACGGCGATCCCGACTTCAGCAAGGGTTTGCGGATCCTCGACGGCGTCACCGGCGTCGATAAGGGATTTCTCGATTTCACCAAGGCCGTGGTCGAGGGCGGCACCTTCAGCCGCAACATGATTACCGTCGCCGACGATGGCGCCATCTTCATGGCTAATCTCACCGTCGACGCCTCCGCCAGCCCCTTCAAGATCTACCGCTGGGCCGACGAAACCGCCACCGAACCGACCTTGGTGTACAGCGGCACGCCGCTCGCCGGAGCCCGCATGGGCGACACGCTCGACGCCATCGGCAGCGGCGCCAACACGCGCCTCGTCGCAGGATACGGCAACAACCCCAACGTGCCGGGCAACAACAGCTTCGCCGTGTTCGATACCGACGATGGCGTCAACTTCACGGCCACCCATGTCGAGGTGACTGGCACGCCGCCTGCCGCCGGCGATTTCCGCCTCGGCATCAGCTTCGTTGACGAAGATACCGTCATTGGCACGCAGGGCCTCGACGCGACCGTGCGCATGGTCGATTTCACCGGCGGAACGGGCACGCTCGTCGACAGCTTCACGACCGATGGCTCGTCACTGAGGCCGCTCGATTTCGCCGTGGTCAACGGTCGCCCGCTCATGGCGATTCAAGAGGCTAGCGGCGACAACGTGAGCGAAATCGCCCGCGCTCGAATTTTCGTCTACGATTTGTCTGACAGTTCGCTGCCGCTGGCCGAGCGCAAGATCGCCGAAGCGAGCGCACTCCCCACCGAAGGCCCCTTGGCGATCCAACAAGCCAACATCAATGGCACCGGACAAGTGCGTTTCGGTCCCATCGACGGCCGTACCGCCATCATCTACGGCCTCAGTACTAATAATGGCATCCAAGCCTTCCAGTTGACTCTCGACGCCGCAAGCATTCCCGGCGACTTCAACGGCGACGGCGTC
>JAGQOU010000309.1 GCA_020427145.1 Planctomycetales bacterium
ATCTTCTTGTTGAGGTCGGCCAGCATCGGGTACTTGATGTCGCCCAAACCGCCCTGCTCGCGGGGCCGTTCGCGCCACGCCAGATGGGTGAAGTGGCTGTCGATGGAGCAGGAGAGCAACTGCACGCCGCGCGACTCGAACTCGCTGACCGCGTCGGAGAACGCGATGATCTCCGTGGGGCAAACGAACGTGAAGTCCAACGGGTAGAAAAACAGCACGACGTACTTGCCCTTGTAGTCTTCCAGCTTAACTTGCTTGAAAGAACCGTCGGGCATGACGGCCTGGGCTTCAAACGCCGGGGCGGGTTGTTGTACGAGACAGCAGGACATGACAATTCTCCTCGGAAGGGTTTCTGGGCGGGCGATGTGCGATCGTTGTGAGGGCCGAACCGCCGATTACAGCAGCGATTTCACCGCCGACAGCGCCGCGTCGTAATTGGGCTCGCTGGTCACTTCGGGCACGTACTCCACGTAGGTCGTCTTGCCGTCGGCGTCCAACACGAAGATCGCGCGGGTCAGAATCTTCAGTTCCTCAATCAGCGTGCCGTAGCTGTGGCCGAAGTTGCGATCCTGGTAGTCGCTCGCCGGGCGAATGTTGGTGATGTTCTCGGCGCCGCAGAAGCGGTTCATCGCGAACGGCAGGTCGAGGCTGACGGTGACCGCATTGATCTTGTCGCCCAACTCGCCGAGGGCTTCGTTGAACTTTTTGGTCTGCATGGCGCAGACGCCCGTGTCGAGCGAGGGGACCACGCTCAACAGCGTCGGCTTGCCCTTCAGGTCGGCCAGGGTGAGCGACTGCATGCCGTTGTCGAAATAGTGCAGCGTGAAATCGGGAGCGGCTTGGCCCGCGGCGAGGGCTTCGCCGGCGAGCGTCATGGGATTGCCCTTAAATGTGATCGCGCCGGAGCGTGACATGGCAAGTTCCTGGTAGCTGAGGGTGGGGCAGGCGACAGCCAGCGGCCTGGGTCGTGCGACGCCTGCATGGCGGGAAGAACCCTTCAGTATCGGCTTTTGCCGAGCCGGGGCAAGGGTCGCGACCCCCGAAGAGCCGAACGATTGCGGGCGAGCGGGGGGCGTGAGCCCCCTGTTCTTCGGCCCTCGCACGCGCTGTGAAACACGCCCCTCACGCCTCCGACGCACCAACGGCCTGCCGGTAACAGAAATCCCACAACAGTTCCCACTCGGCCTGCTGCACGCGACGGCAGTAGTCGGCTGCCGGGTCGCCGGTGCGGAGTGCCGCCTGACAGGCGTCGACCATGGCAAAGGCGTCCCAGCGGCCGCCGGGGGCCAGCTGAGCAGCGGCCGCGTGCTCGTCAGGCGAACGGGCCAGTTCTGTGGCCGCCGCGGCCAGAGCGGGATAAACCGGATGGTCGCCGACGCGGCGGAACCAGTATTTGGCGTTCGAAAAATCGCCCTCGCGCCGATGCATGATCCCATGCCAGAAACTGCCCGTCGGCTCCTCTACGCCCTGGCTGATCGCGTGCGACTCGTCGAGAAAATCGTGCAACAGCCACAGTCCCGCCAGGCAACACCGGGCGTGAGCGAAGTCCACGATCACCGCGGGGGCGAACGCCGCCTCGATGTCGACGGCGCGCAGCTCTCTGCGCACTTCGCGCCGCCGGTCCCCTTCATCCAACGCACGACAGCGATCGATCGCCAACAGCGGGGCAAACAGGGAACCGTACGATTCGGGATCGAATTGTCGCATCGCCATCAATCATCGAGGGAGTACAGCCTGCCCCAAACCTGGGGCGGCTAGTGACGAAGCGCTGCGGAGACCCCAGGGACGCCAGGGCCAACCGCTGCCCATCAGGCAGTTTGCGTGCCGCCCAACGCGACGCGTCCGCAAACCTCACAGAACCAGTTTAAGGGCGTGCCCGACAGGATGCACCCCGCTGTTTGGGTGGCGCTCGGCGCTGTTGGACTTTGCTGCCAGCAAGCCCGACGCGGTTCTCTCTTGAAATCCCCGGCGAAATCACTGGAGCCGCTGCGCTGCGTCCCCAGTCACTCCCCCATCGAGGCCCCAACAGCGGCGGTCCGCGCACGAAAAAAGCGGCCGGCAAGAAATGCCGGCCGCTCGCCTCTTCGTTTCTTGATTGCCGCAGGGGCCGCTAGCGGCGGTGCGTGCCGCCGCTGCTCATCATGCGACGGCTGGCGACTTGCTTGCGCTGCTGCTGCGGCGCTTCCGTCGCGGGCCGCTGCTTGGCGGACGGCGACTGCTTCGCCACCTGCTGCACGGGCGCCGGCTCTGTGGGCGTGGTGAGCTGCACCTTGCCGAGCACTTTGCCCATGGCCGCCAGGTTGCTCTCGGGCACATTGAGCGCGTCCGGGTCGAGCATGCCTTCTTCTACGCCGATGCGGATCAGTTCCAGCCCCGCTTCGGTCAGGTCGTAGGCGCGATCCCGCTGGCCTTCGTTCCAGTAGGACACGCCCATGCTGACCAGGGCGTCGCCGTGCTGACCCGGGTTCGACTGCGCAGTGACCGGCGTGGGGGTCAGCAGCGGCTCGAGAGCCCGCTTGTACCACTTGCACGCGGCGTGGTGATCGTCGCGGTGCACCGCATGCACGGCGCCGATCTGAAAGAACAGCCGACCCTGCACGTAGCCCGTGTCGGGCAACTCTTCGCGCGAGGTGGCCAACGTGGCGAGCAGTTGTTCGGCTTGATCGCCGTAGGCGAGGGCCGCATCGGGCTCGCCGCGGCGATGCTGAATCTCGGTGGCACAGCAGTACGCCAGGGCCAGTTGCCAATCGACCGCCGCAACGGCCAAGTCGTCGTCGCACTCATCGTCCAACAGCGCGGCGGCTTCTTCGGCTTCGGCGATCCACAACTCAGGGTTGATCGGCGGGTCGAGCTTGGCGCCCACTTGCAATGCGTTGACGGCCACCTTCAGGCGCAACGATTCGTCGGCCTCGCCGTCGGCAATCATCCGCTCGGCAATCGCCGACGCCCGGGCGATCCACTGGGCGATCGTTTCATCCTTGTCCTGCCAGTCGCCGACGACAAGCCGCTCGGCCATGGCCAAGTGGGCGTCGATCAACAGCAGGTTGGCGGCGCGGCTGATCCGCCCGTCGGGATCGTTGGCCAACTGGTCAGCCAGTTCAATCGCCTTGGAGTGCAGCGGCACGGCGCGGGCCTGCACGTCGCGCGACCCCAACGCCGCCAGGCGGCCCATGTGGTTGAGCGCCTCGGCCCGGACCAGCTTGGAGGTTTCGGGACTCTCAAGCACCTTGCGGGTCTCCTCGACCGCCGCGTCGTACTGCGCGAGGTCTTTCAGGCACCGGGCCCAGTGCAGGCGGTAGGCGTCGCTGGATTCGTCGAGCTCCACGGCTTCGGCGGCCAGTTTCTCCGCGTCAACGGCGCTGGCGGTGGCCTGTTTGACCTGCGAAAAGTAGAAGCGCGTCTCGGCGCTGTCGCCGTCGAGTTTCAACGCCTGCTCCAAATCGCTGAGCTGCCAGCCGTAAGCGCGGGCCGGGGCTGCGAGCGCTCGTCGCAAGAACGGCGCGGCGGTGATGCCGGCCAGCTCGATTTCGTACACCGCGTTGGACGCGCCCGGCGCCTCGTCGGCGTCGTCCGAGGCGAAGGCCAACTGACCCTCGGGTTGCTGCAGCAGCGTGACGCCCCGTTCGGGGAAGGTGGTGCTGATCACAGCGCCGGCCTCGTCGGTGGCCACGGCGGGTCGCAAGCCGCTCATGCCCAGCTTTTCGACCAGCGGATCGAGTTCGACCGGTTCGGCCAGGGCCACGCGAATGTTCGCCACCACGCCGCCGGTCACTTCGACGTCGACGCGAGGGAAGTTGTCAAACTTGTAAGTCAGGCGACCGCGATTCTGCACGGCGGGTTCGCCCCATTCGACGACAAGGTCTTCGCGGGTCGAGACGCCCGGCGTGACCCCGTTGAAGCTGGCCGCGCGAACTTCCTCGCCATCCTCGACGAGCTGCCCGGCCATGTCGTCAGATTCCTCCGACGCGAACTCGACCTCGTCCTCGGTCGCGGCGGCGTAGTCGCCATAGGCAGAGTCGCCGTACTCGTCGATGTTGAGCACGCCGCCGACCTGCGGGTCGGCCAGCGTGGGCGCCTCGCCCTGTGACACAGCCAATTCTGGCTCGGCGCCGGAGGTGCGAGCAATCGGCTCCAGGCCGCACTCCTCGTCCTGGTCGGAGATGATCGTCAGCGACGGGTCGGCCGGATCAAGCTCGCCGAGCGCGATCACGATCGACTTTTCGCCCGTCGCGCCGGGCGAGCAATCGGCGTCGTCGGCCGAAGCCTTCGCCTCGTCGCTCGATTCAGCCAGTGCGGGCGCGGCCAAGGTCGCCAGTGAGACGGCTCCCCCGATCAGCAGCGCTGAGAGCGGTCGGGCGGCGCGCAGCGCCCAGCCCTTGAGATCGAATTCCCCCCACATGTCGTTTTCTCCCTCAACGAGCAATGCGACCAGGCGGCCGCAGGCGCTCGGTGGCGCCGGTGAAGCTTGAGTGATCGACCGCGCGTCCACGACGTTCCCAAGGAATCGTCGCGCCAATCGCCGCGCAGGCGAACGTTTCTGTTTGCCTAACGTCCGGTATCGGCCAACCGCACGGGGGGTATTTGGGAAACTTTGCCGAACGTGGCGAAAACAGCGAATGGAGCGATGGCAATGCTGGCGCCGAGGAAGACTGAATCTCGCCGTAACAGATGCAGGTGAAGTCGCCCGGGAGGGCAAGGTTCCGCTGAGCATGTGTTGAGCTAAATGCGGGGATCGCCACGGGCTCGGCAGAGCCTCGCTCTCCCGGAGCAACGAACTGCTATCCCAATAGATCGCCCAGCACCTCGCAGCAGCGGGCGTTGTTTCCGGCGGCTGCGGCGTCGCGCGCGGCGGAAATCGCGGTAAGCTGCTCGGGAAGAAAAGGAACGCCGGCGCCCGCGGGCAGCGGATGAGCAACCAACCGCTGCCCGATCGCCGTCAGCAGTTCGTCGATCCCCCGGCGGCGTAGTGCGCTGACGGGGAGCGCCCCGCGAAGGTCCGCCGAGTCTGGGGCCGTGTCGAGGCGATCGATCTTATTGAAAACCACGATCGCGGGGCGCCGCGATGGGTTGTGCAGGCTCAGTTCCTCGCCTTCGGCCGCGGCGGCGGCAATCGCTTGGGCCGCGTCGTCGATCAGGCCGGCGGCGTCCAGCACCCACACGACCAGGTCGGCCGCGGCAATCTGCTGACGGGCCAGCTGAACTCCCGCGGCTTCCACATCGTCCCCCGCAATGCGCAACCCGGCGGCGTCGCGCAGCTGCACCGGCCAGCCGTCGATGGCCGTATTGGCGGCAATGACGTCGCGCGTCGTGCCCGGTTGGTCAAACACGATGGCCCGCTCGTACCCCAGCAGGGCGTTGAGCAACGTGCTCTTGCCGACGTTCGGCCGCCCGGCGATGACCACGCGCCACGGCGCGACCAGATGCATGCCGAGAGCGGCGCGGCGGGCTAAGCAGTCCAACTGCTCCGCGGCCAGCGAAAGTTCGCCCCGTTGCGCCGCCGTCAGTGCGGCCTGCAGTGCGCGCCGCAGGGCTCCCTGCTGTTGGTCCAACAGAACCGCGGCGGTGCGCAAGGTGGAGGCGTTGGCCAGAGCGGCCGTTGCGGCGGTCTCAATGGCGCCGGCGCTGTCGCGGGCGATCCAATCCTGCCAAGGCTCGATGGCGCAACCCGCCGCCGCGAACTCCGCCAACACGCGCTCAACCGCCGCGACGCCGCCGTGACAGTGGACTTCCACTACATCCTCGCTGCGACGACAGACGACGACTTCCTCGGCCGGGAGTTGCTCCGAGGGCGCCGACGCGTCTCGTGCGCTCGCATCTGCAGCGGACCGCCAACAGCCAAAGACAATTCGCCCCACGCGCTGCTCGCGAATTGTGCGCCCGTTGGCGGCGCGAAACGCAGCATCCGCGGCAGCAAGTGCCGCGGGCCCGGCCGCAGCCACGACGGCGATGGCGCCCCGACCCGCGGGAGTGAGCACGGCGGCGCGGCTGGCGTTCGCCGGCGCGTTCATGACGCCCGCGCCTCGGCGGCAAGGTGCAACCCGGCGAGCGTCAAGTAGGGCACATGTCGCAACGGCAGTGGGTCGTCGGCCAGGTGTTCGGCGAAGACGGCGGCCGCCCCGCCGGTGACAATCGCCTGGTCTGCTTGCGGGCACTCGGCGGCCAACCGACGGCACAGTTCTCGCGTCGCCCCGACAACGCCCCAGTACACGCCCGACGCAATCGCCGTTTCCGTGCTCTTGCCCAGAGCCGCGGGGGCCTCGCTGCCGTCCGACTCGAGCAGCTTCGGCAACGCGGCCGTTCCGGCGTGCAAGGCGCCGGCCGAAAGTCCAGGCCCCGGCAAAATGGCGCCGCCGGCGAAAGCTCCGGTCCCATCGAGCAAGTCGACCGTGACCGCAGTGCCCATGTCGATCACCACGGCGCCATGTCCGGCGGGCGCCAAGCGCTTGGCCGCCAGCGCGTTGAGTAACCGATCGATCCCCACCCGCCCCGGGCGTTTGACCGCGACTTCCAACGGCAAATCATGGTGCTCAATCCGTCGCACGTGATTGCCGCCGCGGCGCGTGAACGCCGACTCCAGCGCTTCGGCGACGGCCGGATGAACGGTGGCGATCACGCCCCGCCACAGGTGAGCGTCGATCACGTCGTCGCACCACTGATTCACCTCGCTGAGCCACTCCGCGGCGGGCCGACCGCGGTGCTTCACGGCCGTCATCTCGGCGGGAGACGCCAGGGCGGGCCAGGCGATCTCCAGACCGACCGCCGTGGTGGGCTTCTCGCTGGGGCACTCGCCGGCGGGGGGAAACCAGCCCAGCTTGACGCGGCTGTTGCCCACGTCGATCGCCAACACGCCGCGTTCGTTCGAAGAGTCTGCGTCGGGCATGGTTCAGCGGCGCGCGGTAAGTGATCGCGACGAGTTGGCCGCGGACTACCGCCCGCGGCTGGCATTGTGTTCGATGGGCGCCGTCGCGGCGTCCCCACTTTAAGGCTTGCCGAGGATGCCGGATAGTTCGCTACCCATGCCGCGCCGCTTCAAGCAGTTCATATGTGCGCCGCATCAGTTCGCTGAGCCCGGCGCCGGTGACCGACGAAAAGGACAGCACCTCGCCCCCGGTGACGGCGGCCAGTTGCTCCCGCACTTCCTCGGCGTCGGGCAACTCCGACTTGCTGACCGCCACAATCTCCGGTCGATCGGCCAGGTCGATATCATACTCGCGCAGCTCGTCGCGAATGGCGCGGTAGTTTTCAATGGGATCGGTGCCGTCCATCGGCGTCGGTTCGACGAGGTGTACCAGCACGCGGGTTCGCTCAACGTGCCGCAGGAACTCGTGACCCAAGCCGGCCCCTTCGTGAGCGCCTTCGATGAGCCCCGGGATGTCGGCCATCACCAGCGAGCGATCCATGTCGATCTGCACGATCCCCAGGTTGGGGATCTTGGTCGTGAACGGGTAGTCGGCGATCTCAGGCCGCGCCCGCGAAACGCGGCTCAGCAGCGTGCTCTTGCCGGCGTTGGGTTTGCCCAGCAGGCCGACGTCGGCGATCACTTTCAGCTCGAAGGTGAGCCGCCGGCGCTCCCCCTCGCCGCCAGGCGTGTGCTGGCGGGGGGCCTGGTTGGTGGACGACTTGAACCGGGCGTTGCCCTTGCCCCCTTTGCCGCCGCGGGCGGCGCACACCTCGTCGCCGGGGGCGCTGAGATCCTTCAGCACGAAGTCGCCGCTGGCGTCCATGATTACCGTGCCGGGAGGAACGCGAATCACCACGTCCTCGGCGTTGGCGCCGTGACGGTTGGACGCGCCGCCGGGACCGCCGCTGCGGGCTCGCCAGTGCTTGCGATGCACGAGCGAGGCGAGCGTGTCGACGCCGTCCTCGGCCACGACCATCACGCTGCCGCCACTGCCGCCGTCGCCGCCATCGGGTCCGCCGCGCGGGATAAACTTCTCACGCCGAAAGCTAACGCATCCGTCGCCCCCGCGACCGGCTTCGACTTCAATAGTGACGCGATCAACGAACATGGCGGAAAGCTTTCAGCTGCCGGCGATGAGCCGTCAGCCCGACAAAGTGGCAGCCGCGAAACGATAGGCAACGGGCTGGCGGCCGCAGGCGATGACCGGCGGCGATGCGCGACGCGAAAAACAAAACAGGGATGCACCACAGCGGCGCATCCCTGGCGTTGAGTACGGTAAGCGGCGACGCGGGGGGTCGGCCGCGTCAGTTGGCCGCGGCCCCGGCGACCTTGGCCACGACGTTCACGCGGCGACCTTCCTGGTCGAACTTGACGTGACCGTCGGTCAGCGCGAACAGGGTGAAGTCCTTGCCCTGGCCCACGTTCTTGCCGGGGCGGAACTTGTTGCCCAGCTGCCGCACGAGAATGCTACCCGCGGTGACCGCCTGGCCGCCGAAGCGCTTCACGCCGCGGCGTTGTGCATTGGAGTCGCGTCCGTTGCGGCTGGAACCTTGACCTTTTTTATGTGCCATGACAGTGAGTCCGACGCTAATGACAGATGACTGGTGACGCTGGCGCGGCAGAACGACGGCGAGCCCGCGGCGGCGATTGGAGGAGGATTCCCCGTGGTCGCCAGCGTGCCTCAAGCCGTCTCGCCCGAGCGAGTTCCGGATTTTACCGGTAGAGCCAGCGATAGGCAACGCCTTCGCCGACATCGTAGAGGTTGGCCTTCCCCGCGGGGACGCCCAGGCGGATTTCCCGCTCATTTTCCTGGTATTCGTCGCCTGGACGCCAGAAATTCAGCTGCAGCGTCTTGTGAGTGAACTGCCGGCCCTTGCCCGGCGGGTCGCCCGGCTTGTAGGCGCCAGCAGGGTCCTCCCAGCGGTAACCGTTGGAAAGCCCCGCCACATAGACGCTGAAAAAGTCAATCTCGGGGTCCACGTCCACCCAAGTGGCCACGCCCCACACGCCCTGTTGGGTCCTACCCGTTTCGATCGCCAGCTCCTGCTGGGCCACTTCCACGCTGGAGAGCAGCTGGCCGCCACGCAGCTCGCGGCGAGCAATCTCGGGGATCGCCGCGGGAACCACGCGATCGAGATACGCCTTATGCACGCGGTTGCCGGCCGCATCGCGATCCTGGCTCACCAGGACGAACTCGGGCAGAAACCGAATCGGCTCGGTCCCCTGCTCGACGGTCACGTACTCGCCATTGTCGCTGACCTTTCCTGCCAGCCCGACGCCCGTGTTGCGGACGCGGTACACGAGATACCAAATCAGGCGCTTGCGAATTTGGCCGTCGGCCTGGGGCACTTCGACCTCGATCATCCGCAGCGGCTTCATCGTCAGTTCCAAACACCACGCGTTCTGCACAAACGGGGCGTCTTTGGCCATCTCGTAGAGCGTGCGGCTGACGGTGGTGCTGTAAGGCTCCCACTGCAGTTTCTTGTCGGCGCGAATCTCGACCACGTCGTGCAGCTGAATCGCGTCCGCGCGGTCCACGTCCGGCGGGATCACCGTCAGCACGCCGGGAGCGAATTCACTCCGTCGCCCCTCGGCGGGAGCAACGGCGCTGGTCGGCTGAGCGGCGACGAACGACTGCGCCGCCAGCGGCAGCGCAAAGCCGCAACCCGCCGCCAGGAGAATCAGTCGCGCAAAAGATCGGCAAAGACCGCGGGCCATGGAAAGCTCTCTCAATGTTCCGAAATCAGCAGAGTCGCCAGCCCAGGGGCCAGCCCCGCGCACGGCGGGCGCGTCCCTGTAGTATAAATGCCGCCGGTGGCCGCAGCAAATTTTGGCGGGACAGAGACTTACGGTGATTTGCCCCGGTTGGGGCCTTGTCCACAAAGAGGAAGCCGCCGACGCCGGTTTGGCGCGACTATGCCGCTTGCGCGGCGCGCGAAAAAGCCCCACGCAGCGAGAAAGCAGTCTCGCCACGCGGGGCGACGCGGGGGTCAATGGGATTGGCTCAAACGGTCACGGCCTGAGCGTGCCGGGTGAGCCTCAAGCGTCGGGTTCGCCTTCGGGAGCGACAGCCGAGTCGCCGGCCCCGTCCGATTCAGCGCTGGGCCGCGGCGGACGATCACCGCGGGGGCGACGGCCTTCACCGGGCCCCCGGCCCGCACCGCGGCCATCACGCGGTCCACGATCCCGCGGAGGGCCGTCGAACTGCGGCGGACCAGCAGGACCACGGCCGGGACCGATTCCTCCACGAGGGCCGCCGGGGCCAGGACGACCCTCGGGCGGTCCCATGTGCATGAAACCGCGCATCTCGCGGATGAAATTGGTCATCGCGGTGAACTCGTCGCGCGAGAGCTGCTCGTCGCCGTCAGCGTCGAACTGGTCGAACATAACCATGGGATTTCCGGCCGGGCGTTGGGCGCCTTGCGGCGGTCCCCCGGGGCCGCCGGGGCCACGTCGACCACCCGAGGGCGGACCAGGTTGATCGTCCGGTCGGGGACCTTGTCCTGCGCGCGGACCGCGTGCCTGACCTGCACCTGGCCGTCGGCCGCGATCGGCCGCCGGGCCACCCTCGCCGCCACGGCCTGGGCGACCTTCGCGCATCTTTTGCCGCGCCTCGCGGGCGGCGGCCCGTTCGTCTTCGCTAAGCTGCCCGTCGCCATCGGCGTCGAACCGCTCGAGCATCTGGGCTCGGCGCGCCTCGCGATCGCGGGGCGGACCGGGGGGGCCGTCGGGAGCCTCGTCCTGAGCCAGGGCGATTCCCCCCATCAACGCCGCAGCGCCAATCGCTGCCAAAAAACTGAACCAACGCATTGCTGCCTCCAAATCCTTTGCCTGGTTGTCTCGATCGCGCTCGTCTGGGCATGTGCAAGCGAGTGCGAGGTGTCCTCTACAGGTGTTCAACGCCGCCGGGAGCCGGAAGTTTCGCGGCCCGGTTTCATAACTGCCAAAAGGCGTGCGTACTGCCGCACTCTATCCGCCCGACGGCGACCCGCAGCGGCCTCGCAGCGGCCTCGCAACGACCCGATTTACCGCGCTTCAGGCGGTCGGCAAGTTGACTAGAATGGGCACACTCGCCCGCTGCCGTCCTTCCTTGCCCCCCCGCATCCCCACTCATGAACACCTCGCTACAAATCGCCGGAATATTGGCCCTGGGCGTGGGCGCCCAGTGGGCCGCATGGCGGCTCCGCCTGCCGGCGATCGTGCTGCTGCTGGCGTTCGGTTTGGCACTGGGCCGCGTGTTGCCGGCCGATCAGCTCGGGATGAGCGACAATCTGTTCTTCGCCGTGGTGTCGCTGTCGGTCGGGATCATCCTGTTCGAGGGAGGGCTGACCCTCAACTTCCGCGAGCTCAAGGGCGTCCGCGGCGTCGTCATACGACTCGTGTCGGTCGGGCTGATCGTCACGTGGCTTGGCACGGCCGCGGCGGCGAAGTGGGTCGCCGGGTTCTCGACCGAGTCGGCCCTGCTGTTGGGCGCCCTGCTGACCGTGAGCGGTCCCACGGTCGTGCTGCCGTTGCTGCGGCACGTGCAGCCCGTGCGGCGCATCGGTTCGTTGGCCAAATGGGAAGGGATCGTCAACGACCCCATCGGCGCCGTGCTGGCCGCCCTGGTATTCGAATTGCTGCTGCACGGCCAAGGCGAGCCTGGCATCGCCGGCGAATCGGCCAAGGTCCTGGGCATCACGCTCGGACTGGGAATTGCGCTAGGACTGGGCGGCGGTTACTTGCTGCAGTTCGTCTTGCGGCACTACCTGCTGCCCGACTACTTGCAGAACCCTTTGATTCTCGCCTACGTGCTGCTGCTGTTCGCCCTGTCGAATCAGGTGCAAGCCGAGTCGGGGCTGGTGACAGTCACCGTGCTGGGCGTGTTTCTCGCCAACCAGCGCACCGTCTCGGTGCGGCATATCATCGAGTTCAAAGAGAACCTCAGCGTGCTGCTGATCTCGATGCTGTTCGTGACGCTCGCATCGCGGCTGAAATTGGACGCGGAAGCGTTCCGCCTGCTCGGTTGGGAAAGCCTGGCGCTCGTGGCGATCCTGATTCTCCTCGTGCGACCGGCGGCCGTGTTCGTGTCGACGATCGGCTCCGATTTGAGGTGGCGTGAACGGGCGTTCCTCGCGTGGATCCACCCTCGCGGCATCGTGGCCGCGGCGGTTGCGTCTCTGTTGGCGCTGGAGATCAAACGTAAGCTGACCGGCGTGTCAGGGGCCGAGCACTTGGTCGAAGACGCGCCGCGGTTCGAGCTAACGGTGTTTCTGGTGATCATCGGTACGGTGACCATCTACGGCCTGTCGCTGGCGCCGGTGGCCCGCTGGCTGGGCGTGTCGGGCGAGAACCCCCAGGGCGTGCTGATCGCCGGCGCGTCTCGCTCCGCCCGGTTGATCGCCCAGGCCGTGCAGAACGAAGGCTTCTCGGTGCTGCTGGTCGACACCAATCCCCGCAACAACTCGGCGGCGCGCATGGCGGGACTGCCTGTCTCTTACGCCAGTATCGGCAGCGAGTTTGTGCAAGAAGAAATCGACCTGGGCGGCATCGGCCGGCTGCTGGCGATGACTCCCAACGACGAAGTCAACACGCTGGCCTGCATGGGTTTCACCGATCGCTTCGGCCGCGCGGGCGTGTACCAGCTGGCTGCCACCGAACGGTCCAGCGACCGCACCGAGCGCGTGACCGCCTACCGCAGCGGTCGGACGCTGTTCGATCGGGCAATCACCTTTTCGCAGCTGGAAGAGCGAATCGCCGGCGGGGCGAAGATCAAGAAGACCTCAATCAGCGAGGACTTTACCTACGAGGATTTTCTCGCCCGGTACGGCGAAGGCGCGCTGGTGCTGTTTCGCGTCGACGAGGCTGGCAAGCTCGTGGTGGCGACCAACGAGACCGAAATGACCGTCAAGCCGGGGCAAAAAATCATCGCCCTGGTCGGCGAGGGCGTAGAACCGCCGCCGGATGCGCAGCCGGGCGACTCTTCGATCTTCGTGGGATGAGTTTCGCGAATGGAAGACTCGCGTCCCATGGAAGCCCAGCGAGCCAGCGGACCGGACGCCTGTCGTCTGATCGCTGGTTGACCTCCGGTGCATCGAAGACGCCGCAACCGCCGCCGTGAGCAATGCCTGTGCGCGCATGAAAAAGGTTGGGTTGCCCGACAGGAGGCAACCCAACCGAATTCGTCTCAATCAACAACCGAGCTAGCGCCTAGCTGCGCCGGCGGGCGGCCGCGATCAGGCCCATCGCGCTGAGACCGGCCAAAACCAACGTTGCCGGTTCGGGAACCTGATTGAAGCTCAGGTTGTCAATCGCGTGGCGACCATTCGAACCGTAAGTCTCGCCGGTGCGGGTGAATGTGAGCGTGTAGCTTTCGCCCGGTGCGCCGGTGAAATTCGGCGAGACCGTGATGGCTGAACCGTTGACGAACTCAACCGACTGGCTCCAAACGACGTTCGTCCCGGAATCGGCGAGGGTGAGGTCCCAACCGGTGGTGCCCGCCGTCTCCGCGGTGTGCCCGAAGTCGAACGAATTGAGGACCACGGCGAACCCGGGGTCAGCGGCAAAGCCGATCGTGTGTGTTCCAAAATCGAGCTGGCCAATGCGCGGGACGTTGCCTTCGTTATCCCAGTCGCCGCCGCCGACGGTCACATCCTCAATTGGCTGGAACCAGCTGGAGGTGTGGATATCCCAACCGTTGTCCCAAGTGAGGGCCACGTTCGGCGTGGCGCCGTTGCTGACGACGTAACCGTTTCCATCGGCCGTGGCATTGGACGCGAGTCCGGCAGGGACGGTCGTATTGTTGCCGCCCAGTTGACCAAAACCGATGATCGTCGCATTGCTGACGCCAGCCAGCGAGAGGACGACTCCCAGGACTCCCAAAGTTGTCAAACATCGCTTCATAAGACTTCAAAGCTCCCTAAATCAAGACGTCGAACTACGAACGAAAAGCTCGTTGCATTCCTCGCAAACTCAAAACCTGGCGCCTCGCAGCACAACGCGTGCTGCTCCCTGCCCAGGCTGACTAACTCCCTCCGGGCTCCTGGGAAACCAGGGGATCTGCTTCCCCTTGATCGAAATAGCGCAACCGCATTGCTGCTCGTCCGACCGGCTCCCAGGACGTCGAATTCCGTGGGTCCCAAGCTCCCCACGAGAATTGCGGCGAGCCAGCCCGCACTACTCGAAGATAAGTCGTCTCACAAAGCACCAGCCCCTGGCGCCCCAACGCGGCAGCCCCACCGAATTGATGCTCGTTTTCCGTGCGCGTCGGCCTGTCTCACTGGACAGAATCACAGACATCCTGCCGTCCAAACAACACACCGTCTCCGCTAGGACATACCGGCCAGGCGGGCAAGGTTGCGCGGCCGGGCAGGAATTCTCGTAATTCACTTCCGAGACAAGGCCGGGACAATCCCCGTTCGGCGAGCGGCGGACGCAAAGCGAGCCCATTTTCTCGGTGCGAAATCCAGTTCGCCGCGAGATCGGCCGCCCGGTCGACGTCCGGCCCGCTTCCCCAAAAATTCACAATCTGGGTGCAACCATGCTGCACCACCGACGAACCCAAACCGCCCGTCAGGGCAGGTCAAAACGTTCCTGCCGCGGCTGGCGAAGGCGTCGGCTCCCCGCCGGAAGATCAATTGGAGGACTCGTCGATTCTCGTGGGGTAAACCCAGAGCGGTTGTCGCCACTTTGGTTCAATCAGAATTTGAACCACGACGACGCGAAGAGCACGATGCAAGCAGTCGGATTCGCGAGCGGCAGTCCCGTCGATTCAATGGCTCTGGCGACGCAACGTCCACCGCAGCGTGGTCGGCTCGTACGCGGCGACCAACTCTGCGGTCGATTGATACCGCTTCGCGGGCACGAGCATCGCCGGGGTTTGTAGTTCGATCGCCGGGGGGGTGAAAATCCACGGGTCGTCGATCGCGGCGCCGTGGCCGCCCGTGGGCGGGGCGAGTCGCAGCGTGGTCTCCAGCGTCGTCCCTGCGCCGATGTGAAACGGGCCGCAGGCGAAGGCTTCCTCGGTCGGCGCGGCCGCATCGCCCCCGGGGCAGCCGCAGCAGAACCACAGGCTGATCGCGTCGAAGATCCACAGCGCCTCCAGCGCGTGCTCAGCCACCGCGTCGGTATGAGTGCGCGGGGCGGCGAACTTCCACTCGTCGAGGTAGAGGTCCCGCGCGCGATCTTGCGTGGCCCGCCACAAGTCGGCAAGCGGCTGATGCCCCAGCGTTTCACTGTGATCCAACAGCCGGCGAAAATGCCCGCCGACCATCCACGCCGCCAGCGGTCCCTCCTCGGCCGCCGCGGCGATGGAGCCCGACCAGATTCGCAGCGCGTCGCCCGCCGGCATCTCGGTGAACGAGTACGGCCGGCCGTGCTCGGGATCGAGCTGGGGGTCTTCTATCCACCCGCGCCAGCCATCGTCGTGGCGGCGAATCGCGGCGAGCATCTGCTTGCGAATGGCCGCGAACTCGCTCGTTTGCGCGGCAGCCTGCGCGGCCTCGTCGCCGCCCAGCCCCAGCAGCAATTCGGGAAGCGCGGCCGCGGCCAACTCGCCGCTGATCCGCGCATGCTCGACCTGCGAAACCAGCAACCAAGCCGGCGACCCGTCAGCAAGCGTGGCGTCACGTCGTATCACAGACGCGCGAATCATTTGGCGAAGAGTGGACAAAACGCCCCGTCCCGATTGCAGGCGCGCAACCGGGACGGGGCGTGAAACTCAAGATCAACTCTGCTGGCCGCCAACCTTACGCCATGGCGTAGTAGCTGGCGAACTTGTCGATCGACACCGGCTTGATCTTCCCGGCATTGCCGGCTTGGCCGAAGGCGGTCATGCGGGCCACGCACACGGCCTTCATCGCCGCGCGGGCCGGCTTCAGGTAATCGCGGGGATCGAACTTCTCGGGCGTCTCGGCAAACACCTTGCGGATGGCGCCGGTGATGGCCAGGCGGTTGTCGGTGTCGACGTTCACCTTGCGCACGCCGTGCTTGATGCCCCGCTGAATCTCCTCGACCGGCACGCCGAACGTCGGGTTCAGCTTGCCGCCGTACTTGTTGATAATATCCTGCAGCTCCTGCGGCACGCTGCTGCTGCCGTGCATCACGAGGTGACAGTTGGGCAGCCGCTTGTGGATCTCCACGATGCGGTCCATGGCCAGCACGTCGCCAGTCGGCTTCTCGCTAAACTTGTACGCGCCGTGACTGGTGCCAATGGCCACGGCAAGCGCATCGACGCCGGTCTCGGCGACAAACCGCTCGGCCTCGTCGGGGTCGGTCAGCAGCTGATCGTGCGACAGCTTGCCGGTGGCGCCGTGGCCGTCTTCCTGCTCGCCCTCGCCGCTGACCAGCGAACCGAGGCAACCGAGCTCGCCTTCAACCGACACGCCCAGGGCGTGGGCCTGCTCGACGACCTCTTTGGTCACCTTCACGTTGTATTCGTAGCTGGCGGGCGTCTTGCCGTCGGCTTCCAGCGAGCCGTCCATCATGACGCTGGTAAAGCCGTTTTCGATCGCGCTCTTGCAGGTCTCGGGGCTGTTGCCGTGATCCTGGTGCATGGCCATAGGGATGCTGGGATACAGCTCGGCGGCGGCCAGCATCAGGTGCCGCAGGTAGTTGTCCTGCGAGTAACTGCGGGCGCCACGGCTGGCCTGCACGATCACCGGCGAATCGGTCTCCTGGGCCGCTTCCATGATGGCCTGGATCTGCTCCATGTTGTTCACGTTGAACGCGGCCAGACCGTAGTCGTTTTCGGCGGCGTGATCCAGTAGCAGACGCATGGGAACCAAAGGCATGGCGGGGGCCTCCTCAAAGGCAAACGGGGCGGGGGCAAGACGGGTAGAAATTGGCCAGAGGCAACGGCCGCCATTCTACCACTGTTGGCCCCGCTCGCAGAGGGGGCGCGCCCGCAGTGACGCCGCACCGGGTCACTTCTCCGCCAGGATCTCGCTTTCTGGCACTTTCGCCACGCGAATCAGCACCAGCCGGGTCTCGCCCGCCGCGTTCTTCCCGTGAAATGCGTCCCCCAGGCTGCCCGACGCATCGGCCAATCCGCCCAACAGCAGCGAGTCGCCAGGGGCCAGCTCGGCCTCGATCCGCAGATCGGGAAACGGCTCTCGCTCGCGCGAAACCGTCAACATGAACATCCCCTGCTCGCTGTCGGTATAGCGGCTGCGCATGTCGCCATGCTGCAGTTCGGGGGTCACCTGCAGCCGCACCCGCTGGCCGGCCTGCGACGATCCCTTCACCAAGTAAGTGGTCTGGGCCTGGTCGTACGATTTGCCATGCACGGTCTCGTCGCTGATCAGCAGTTGCAAAGACTTCTGCAGCGGGCCGACCTGGGCCTGCAGTTCCTCCTGCGAGCCAAGTTGCTTGACCTGCTTGACCACCTGCGGATTCGCCGCCTGCTGGTCGATGACCTGCTCGCCGTCCGCCTCGGCAGGCGCGTCGGCCAGGTTCAGCATCTTGGCGAGCCCGTCGGGCATCGTCCGACCGACGATCCCCGCGCGAAATCCATTGGCCAGCAATCGACCTCGGAGTTCGGGCTCCAAGAACTGCTCGTCAACAGCCGACCACGTGGCAGCCGCCGCCGCGGCCCGTTCCGGCGGGACGCGTACCTGGTAGATCTCCAGCAGCACCTGATCGCGCCGGATCGCCGCGGGCTTGAGCAGCGCATCGAGCCCCGCGCTGGTCGCCGGCGCCACGCTGTGACACCCGCCCAGCGCAGCACAGGCGCAAGCGACGATCGCTGCGGTCGTGCAATGGGAAATGCGCATGGAACGGCCGACGGAAAAGGGCCCTGGTCAAAACGCCAACGGACGAATTCGCCGCAAAGAATAGGCGCACGCGCACTTGACAGCAAGATCGACGTGCGGCCGCGGTGCTAGCAGGCGAACGAGGTTGAGAGCGCGAGCGCGCCCCTACCGTGCGAGACCTGCGATGCGCTTGAGCCCGACCACCCCCAGGCGAACACCTCGCGTGGTCCCGCCGGCCGACAGGAGACGCGCCCCGGCGATGCGGAGGATGCGCCCGCCGGTCGAGCAGGAGAACTGCAAAGTCCTGATTTGAGCCGCCAAGCTCGCTGAGCAACAAGAGAATTGAACCACGACGGAACGACGGGCACGACGACCAAAAATCGTGATTTTCCGTCGTGTTCGTTG
>JAGQOU010000310.1 GCA_020427145.1 Planctomycetales bacterium
TCGGCGCTGGGGCCGGGGCCGGCGCGACCACGGTCGGTTCGTCGCTCGCCGCCGGCGCTTGGGGGGCGGCCTCGTGCAGCTCAGCGCTGCGCGGCGATGGCGCCTCGACCGGCGGCTGCATCACAACGGTTGCGGGGCGGGGCGAGGGCTGTCCCTTAGCGGGTTGCGGCGCCTGTTTCGGCTGAGCACCGTTTAGCGCGGGAGCTTGCGACTCCCACCACTCGGGCCGCGACGCTCTGGACGACTCCTGCGGCGCCAGGCGGACGGCGACGACCGGCTCGCGCTGCGGGTCCTGCTGGTCGAACTCTTCTTGCGATCTTCGCTGCCCGGTCGCCGGCGCCCCGAAGGGCAGCGGACCGGCAGTCAGCACGAGCACGCCCAAACCAAGCATGAAGCCCCCCACAACGCCCGCAGCGGCGACGGTCGACCGGCCGGGGCCCTCGGGGTTCGGTCCAGTCTCGGGCTTGTCGAGCGTCGTCACCAGGCTGGTCGAGTGCGCCGACGACATGGTGGCCCGCGCGGCGCTGAGCTTCTGCTGCGCACGGTTCAGCGTCTCGCGACTGCTGGCCACGGCCGCGACGTAGTTGGAGTAAATGGCCCGCTGTTCGGCGAGCGATTCCAGCCGGGCGTTGACCTCGGCCAACTCGCTGGCCACGGCCGCGAGCCGTTCCTCGGCCAGCGTGCGATCCGCCTCGGCGTTGCGAATGGCCGCGGCCAACTCGCGGTGCAGGTCGCGGCGGATTCGTTGTTCGGCTTCGACGGCGGCCTGCACCCGGGGATGATCCTCCGACCGAGTGCCGCGCAGGCGGGCGGTCGCCAGCCGGGCGTCGATCAAACCGGATTTCAGCCGGCTCAGCGCCGGTTGCGACGCGAGCAGGGCGCTCGGCACGGCAACGATCTGCTCGGGCTTCGACTCGGCGGCCTTGAGCAGCCGCAGCAGCTCGTCGGAATCGCGAATCTGCGTTTCGTAGCGGCGCGACTCATTCTCCATGGCGACCACCTGCAAACGCAATTCGCTTTGTCCGCTGTTGGCGGAATGAAGCAGTCGCAGCTCGCCCAGGTCGGCGCCGATCGACGTTTCGAACTTCTCCAACGCCGCGGACTCGGCCGCGTGTTGCTGCTCGGCGAGCTTGAGCTGTTCCTCCAACTCCACGGTCAAACTGCGGCCGCGCGCTTCGCGCAACTCTTGCAGTCGCGACTCCAGTTGGCGGCACAACTCGCTCACCAGCGCGATCGCCCGCTGCCGATCGCGATCCTTCACGAGAAAATAGAAGACCTCGGTCTTGCCGAACTCGGCGCCGTTGGGGGGCAGCATCTTCAGGTGTTTGCGAAACTCTTCAATCGCCTCGTCATCCGGGGCCGTGGTCGTCACCCCTTTGAGTTGGGCGTCGACCCTCGAAAGCGTGGTCTCGACGACCTGGCGGCTCTTGGCGAGTTCGAGGATCGTTTCCTGCAGCGTCCGCATTTCGTACAGGTCGGCAAACTGCCCCGGGCGCCGATCGACGTTGGCGACGGCCTCCTGGCGGACCACCATCCCTTGCGACGCCTCCCAATAGCGCGGCATCACAGCGGCGTACGCCACGGCGAGTCCCCCGCAAAGGACCGTCGGCAGCAGCCACCGCCAGGGGTGATCAAGCAGGAGTCGGACCGCTTCGCCCCAGGCGCTGGATTGATGGGTGGATTGGTGATTCATGGCTATCACTGGGAGTGGGTCGGGGGCGGACTTCAACTGTTCGCCGACGCACCGGGCGCGCAGCGCGAGAGCGGCGGTCCTGTAGAGGAATCTAGGTCACCGCCGCGACCGCGGACCCCGGCTCACGGGGATATCGGGCCCCCCTTTTCGGCAAAACTCGACGCTCCGGCACGCTGCTCGCTCAATACTTCCGCCGCGCGACCTTCGTTCCGCATGATTCGACCTATGGTTGCCGTAAAGCCGCGCCACTGCGCGCCGACCGGGCCATGCGCCGCGCCGTGCTGCCAACGCGCCCCCACAACCCGCGTAAGTTGATTCTTCGCGACAACCGACACTATTTCGTCATGCGTATTGTTTGCTGCCAGAACGTCGACCAATGGAGCCAGCTCCAAACAGACTGGGATCGTCTGGCGGGCGGTTGCGTGTTTCGCACGTGGCGGTGGCTGAACACCTGGTGGCGCCACTATGGCGACCTGAGCGCCAGCGACGCCACAAACCTGCGCGTGCTGCTGGCCTTTGCCGACGACGGTCGCGCGGGCGCCGAGTCGCAACTCGCGGGCGCCCTGCCGTGCTACTTGCAGGACTCAGCCATTGCGGGCCGCGTGCTGCGGCTGCTGGGCGACGGCGAAGTCTGCAGCGATCATCTCGGACTGCTCGCCGCGCCGGCGCAAGCCGACGCCGTCGTCGCCGCCATGGCGTCCGCGCTGATCGGCGACGAGAGCTGGGACCTGCTCGACTTCGACGCGATCGACGGCGCCGACCAAACGACCCGCGATCTGCTGGCCGCGTTGCGCGAACGAGGCTGTCGCGTCGACGAACGTCCGCAGCCATCGTGCTGGCGGATCGCGCTGCCCGGCGATTGGGAGGAATTCTTGGCGCTGCAGTCCAAGTCGCACCGCAAACAATTGCGGCGGCTCGACCAGCGCGTGCTGCAAACCGACGACGCGCGCTGGCGCCTGGTCGAATCGGCCGCCGACTTCGAGCGGGCGTGGGACGTGCTCGCCGATCTGCACCAACGTCGGCGACGGTCGCTTGGCGAGCCGGGCTGCTTCTCCTGGCCGCGCTGGGCCGCGTTCCATCACGACGTGGCGAAGCAATTGCTGGCCAGCGGCGAATTGCGGCTCTCCTGGCTCGAACTGCGGGGCCGACCGGTGGCCGCGGAGTATCACCTGGCCCGCGGCGACTCGGTGTTCGCCTACCAGGGCGGCCTTGATCCCGACGCGGCCGAGGACGAACCGGGACGCCTGTCGCTGATCACCACGCTGAAGCACGCCATCGGCGAAGGCCGTACGCACTTCGACCTGTTGCGCGGCGACGAACCGTACAAACCCCACTGGCGCGCCGAACCGCAAGCGGTGAGTCGGCTGCTGGCCGTTCCGCCGCGATACGGCCCCCGGCTGCGTTACCGAGCCCGTACGGCCGCCCGCGCCGCCGGTCGTTGGGCGAAGCAGGCAACGGGCCTGTTCAGCTGAAGGGCGCCTCGAACCAACCCCCACGCATAAACTGCTCGACGAGCTGCCAGAAGGATTTCCCATGCTTTCACAAGCCTGCAAAGATTCGCTGCTAGGCATGTATTACCTGGCGAGTCTGCCTGTCCGACGCCACGCCGACTCGCGCCGCGCCGCTGCCGGCGAAGCGCCGGTGATGACGCTGTTTTATCATCGCGTGGCCGACGAGCACCCCAACGGCTGGACGATTCCGCTGGAGGCGTTCAAAGAACAAATCAACTGGGTGCGCGAGCGTTACAAGATCGTGTCGCTCGTCGAGGCTCAGCAACGAATCGCCCGCGGCGTGAATCGCGAGCCGGTGGTGTGCATCACGTTCGACGACGGCTACGCCGACAACTGTCGGACGGCGCTTCCGTGGCTGATTGACGAGGGCGTGCCGGCGACCTACTTCGTCTCGACGCACCATGTGCTGCATGGCAAGTCGTTTCAGCACGACGTGGAAGCAGGCCAGCCGCTGGCGCCAAACACACCCGAGCAGATCCGCCAGCTGGCGGACGCGGGCATCGATATCGGCGCCCACACGCGCTCGCACATCGACCTGGGGGCGGTCGAAGACGAGCAGACCTTGCACGACGAAATCGTCGGCTCCAAACATGATCTGGAAACGCTGATCGACCAACCGGTGCGGTACTTCGCGTTTCCGTTTGGATTGCCGCAGAACATGTCGGAAGCCGCATTC
Source organism: Planctomycetales bacterium (assembly GCA_020427145.1). Classification (GTDB taxonomy): domain Bacteria; phylum Planctomycetota; class Planctomycetia; order Pirellulales; family Lacipirellulaceae. The sequence continues at coordinate 3,881 of JAGQOU010000310.1, forward strand.
CGCATGGCGTTTAACGCCGGGTTCTGGGGCGTCTGTTCGGCCTACGGCGGCTACAACCTGCCGGGCGACGATCCGTTTCACATCCAACGCATCCACGGCGATCCCCATTGGGCGCAGTTCCGCAATTGGATGACCGTCGACCCCCGCAAGCTGCACGGCGTCGAACGCTATCGGGCCGGCGATTATCGCCTCGGGTTTTAGACGCCGCTTCGCCCGAGCAGGGCAAACGGCGGTCGCAATAAGGGATAGCTCACGAACAACATACGCATCTCTCGCAAGAATCTCCCCTCGCGTCAATCGTCGAGGCGAAGCCTCGCCCTCGTTCCGGCCCCCTCCCCCTTGACGGGGTGGGTTTGGGAGGGGTGACGCCGCGGCGAGAAGCGTTGGAGATTCCAAGCACAGCCAACACGTACAACTGGAACGTCCTGCGGCATCGCTCACCCCCTCCCCAGCCCTCCCCGCCAAGGGGGAGGGAGCCGGAGCGATTTGCCAAGGGGAAGTTATTCTTAAGTCACCCCGAAGTGATTCAACGCGGTTTCAGCGAGATCCTCCATCAGCGCCAACGAACAACCCTCTGAACGCCCCGGGCGGCGTACGCTCAAGGCCGACACGCTCGCCGCCAGCGTCGTGATTTTGCTGGTGGTCACGGTCGTGCAGCGCTCCGTCGGGTTTGGTCGCGGCATCCTGTTTTGCCGCTGGCTGACGCCCGACTCGCTGGGGCAGTGGGAAATGGCCTACAGCTTCCTGCTGTTGGCCGCGCCGCTGGCGGTGCTGGGCGTGCCCGGCACGTTTGGACGCTATGCCGAACATTACCGGCAGCGCGGGCAACTGCGCACATTTCTTCGCCGAGCGACCGCTTGGACGGCCGTCTGCAGCGTTCTGGCGATGGCCGCGGTGGCGCTGTTTCCCCGACCGTTTTCGTACTTCATCTTCGGCGACGATTCGGGCGTCGAACTCGTGCGCGGCATGAGCCTGTGCCTGGCCGCCATTATTTTTCATCACACGCTCACCTCGGTGCTCACGGCGCTGCGGCTGTATCGAATCGTGTCGGCGATGAACATGGCGCAAAGCCTGCTATTCGCCACGCTCTCGCTGCTGTTGCTGTGGCAGGGCCCGGAGGTGGGGCGAATTGTCACCGCCTACGGCGTGGCGTGTATTGTCGCCTCGCTGGGCGCGCTGGCGTGGGCGTGGCCGGGGCTGCAGGGCATTGAACCTCCCGCCGAACCGCTCACGCAACGCGAGTTCTGGCCGCGGCTGTTGCGATTCGCGTTTTTCCTGTGGGTCACCAATCTGCTGTCACATTTGTTTGGCATCGCCGACCGTTTCATGATTCTGCATTGCTCGGGGATGGAGCCGACCGAAGCGCTGGCGCAGGTGGGCAACTATCACAGCAGCCGGATCGTGCCGCTGCTGTTGGTGTCGTTCGCCGATCTGCTGAGCGGGCTGATCATGCCGCACCTCAGCCACGACTGGGAAGCAGGCCGCCGCGAGGCCGTCTCGGAGCGCATGTCGCTGGCCGTGAAACTGACGGCGCTGGGCATGCTCGTGTTTGGCGCCTGCGTGCTGATCGCGGGGCCGCTGCTGTTTGGCGTGGTGCTGCAAGGCCGCTACGACAACGGCTTGGCGGTGCTGCCGTGGACGCTGGCGGGCTGCGTGTGGTACGCGGTGTTTTCCATTTCGCAGAATTACCTGTGGTGCGCCGAGCGCGCCCGGCTCTCGACGGCGCCGCTGGCGGTAGGGTTGGCGCTGAACGTCGTGCTGAATCTCGCCTTGCTGCCGATCTTTGGCTTGTGGGGCGCGGTGGTCGCCACCGCCGCGGCCACGCTGGGCTGCCTCGCCTGCTCGCTCCTGCTGAGCCGCCTGAATGGCATGCGGGTCGATCGCACCGTCTGGATTGCGGCCGTGGCGCCGGTGGTCCTGGGCTTCGGGTTGTGGCCCACGCTCGCGCTGCTGGTCGTGCTGTGCGTGCTGGCCCCCGCCACAACGCTGGTCTTCACCACGACCGAACGCGACGCGCTGCAGCGGATGGCCAGCGACGCGGTGACTCGCATCCGACAGCGCCTGCCGCTGCGCCGCACTCCGATCAATTCCCCCTAACGCCCTCGTGTCTGCCGGCACGCCGATGATCATGAACCAAATCAAACCGCTCCGCGTGATGTTCCTGGCCACCAGTCTGCCGGTGGGCGGAGCCGAGACGCTGCTGGTGAACCTGGTGCGCGGAATGGACCGCTCGCGGTTCGCGCCGGAGATCGTCTGCCTCAAAGAGCCGGGGCCGCTTGGCGAAGAGCTGGCGGCCGAGATGCCGGTGCACAGCCGCCTGCTCCGCGGCAAATACGACCTGCGCGTGCTGCCGCGACTGTGGCGCCTGTTGCGGTCGCGGCAAGCAGACGCAGTGGTCACCGTCGGCGCGGGCGACAAGATGTTCTGGGGCCGCGTGGCCGCCCGCCTCGCCGGCACGCCGGTCGTGGCGTCTGCGCTGCACAGCACCGGTTGGCCCGACGGCGTGGGGCGACTCAATCGCCTGCTGACGCGGTGGACCGACGCCTTTATCGCAGTGGCTGACAATCACGCGCAGTTCCTGGTCGACTTTGAGCATTTCCCGGCCGCCAAGGTCCACACCATTTACAACGGCGTCGACACGCGCCGGTTCGCGCCGCACGACGCCCAGGACGTCCGCAAGTCGCTTGGCTTCACCGCCAACACGCCGGTCGTGGGCATCCTCGCGGCGCTGCGTCCCGAAAAGAACCACGAGTTGTTCCTCCGCGGCGCCCGGCAGATTCTCGCCGAACGGCCTGACGTGCGATTCGTCGTCGTGGGCGACGGGCCGCGGCGCGCCGAGTTGGAGTCGCTCGCCGCCGAGTTGGGCGTTGCCGACGCCGTGCGATTCGTCGGCTCGCGCAGCGACGTGCCGGACCTGCTTGCGGCGATCGACATCTTGGCGCTCACCTCGCACAACGAGGCCAGCCCGGTTTCGATCCTCGAAGCCCTCAGCTGCGGCCGGCCCGTCGTGGCGTCGCGGGTCGGCTCGGTGGCCGAGACCGTGGTCGACGGAACGACGGGTTTGCTTTTTCCCGCAGGCGATGAAGCGGCCTACGTGGCGGCGACGTTGCGGCTGGTGGAAGATGCCGAGTTGCGACGCCAATTTGGCGCCGCGGGCCGAGAATTGGTCGAATCTCAGTGGTCGCTGGCCAGTATGATCGCCGGCTACCAGGACCTGATCGCCGGCATTTACGCGGTGAAATCGGCCGCGCCGCGCCGGCAAACCACGCTGTTTCCCTGGCTGCGGCGCCGAACCGCCGCGACCTGAGCCCTGTTTTCGCGGGGCGGGGCGCCGCGGGAGCTTCATCCCCGCCGCGGCCCGCTGCGCATTCCGCCCTCGCCCGCAGCGGGCTAACATGGAGGTTTGCCCCGCGACGTCCGCCGCTGTCCATGTTCACTGAAACGCTGCTAACTTGGATCGCCCGCTTTATCAGCGGAGCCAGCGTGCGGTGGTTCGAGTCGCAGCCCGACACGTGCCAGCGGGTCTATTTCGCCAATCACACCAGCCACCTCGACGCCATCCTCGTCTGGTCCTCGCTGCCCAACGACGTGCGGCGGCTCACCCGTCCCGTGGCGGCCAAGGACTACTGGGTCGGCGGCGCCGTGCGACGCAAGCTCGCCAAGGTGTTCAACGCCCTGCTGATCGACCGCACCGAAATCAAGGTCCACCAGAGCCCGGTCGACCTGATGCTGCGGGAGATCGGCCGCACGCATTCATTGATCATCTTCCCCGAAGGGGGACGCGGCGAGGGCGACGAAACGGGCGAGTTCAAAAGCGGACTCTACTACCTCGCCAAGAAACGCCCCGATCTGGAACTGATTCCCGTGTACATCAACAACATGAATCGCATCCTGCCGCGGGGCGAGTTTCTGCCGGTGCCGCTGTTGTCGTCCGTGACGTTCGGGCCGCCGCTGTGGTTGGAGTCGGGCGAGCCGAAGAACGATTTTCTCGCCAGGGCGCGCGACGCGGTCTTGCGGCTGAAGGACTGTTGAGATGCTCGAAAGCTGGGCCCTGTTGGGAACCGTCGCCGCGCTGCTGGGGCTTGCCACTGCCAGCGGCCAGTGGCTGCGCCGCAGCGACTCGCCGCTGTTGGACCGCCGGGCCATCGACTCGTTCAACGCCCGGCTGCAGGCCTGGTGGTTCTTCAGCTTCGTGGTCGCCGTGGCGTTCGTGGCGCCGGGCCTCGCGGTGACGCTGTTCGGCCTCATCTCGTTCTGGGCGCTGCGCGAGTTCGTCACGCTCACGCCCACGCGCAGCGGCGACCATCGGGCGCTGTTCTGGGTCTTCTTCCTGTTCACCCCCATGCAGTTCGTGCTGGTCTACCTCGACAAGTTCGAGAGCATCCAGACGTACGGGCTGTTCAGCATGCTGATTCCCGTGTACGCGTTCCTGTTTATCGCGGCCCGGTCGGCGTTCGCGGGCGACTTCGATCGGTTTCTGGAGCGGATCGCCAAGGTGCAGTGCGCGCTGATGATTTGCGTGTACTGCTTGAGCTTCGCGCCCGCGCTGCTGTTTCTGGATCCCAACCCGCCCGGGGGACCGTCGGACAACGCGCTGCTGCTGGGCTTCTTTGTGACGGTCGTGCTCGCGTCGGACCTGCTGCAGTGGTTCTGGAGCAAGTCGCTGGGCCAAAACGTGATCGCCCCGGCGATTGACCCCACGAAGACCTGGGAGGGGGTCGCCGCCGGCGCCGGCAGCACGGCGGTGGTCGGAGCCCTGCTGTTCTGGGCAACCCCCTACGCCCACTGGTACCACGCCGCAATGATGGCCCTGTTGATCGCCGCCATGGCGGCGGCCGGTTCGCTGACCATGGCCGCCATCCGCCGCGATCGGGGCGAACTGGCCAGCGGCAACTTCGTCGAGGGACACGGCGGCGTCCTCAGCCGCATCGACTCGCTCTGCTTCGCGGCGCCCGTGTTTTATCACGTCACGCGGTTCATCCTGCCGGACCTCACCGGGAATTGAGCTCGGCTCTCGCCACGGAGCCCCCCCACGACGCCCAACGGCGACGTCACAACCGGCCAAATCTGAAACGGCGTTCCATGGCCGCGCTGCCGACACTTGTGTTCCCCGGCCTCGACGGCAGCGTGGAGATGCTGACGGAGTTTGCCGCCGCCGTGCCGCCGGAGTTCGATGTGCGGCTGCAACCGCTGCCGCCGCAGATGGCCGGCTACGACGATCTGGTGGAACACTTCGACGCGACGATTCGCGAGACCGGGCCGTGTGCCATCGTTGCCGAAAGCTTCTCGGGTCCCCTGGCGGTGCAACTGGCTCACGCTCATCCGGAGCAAGTCGCGTTGCTGACGCTGGTCGCTTCGTTTGTGGCGTCGCCGCGACCGTATTTGCTGCGCGCCGTGCCGTGGCGGCTCGTCATGCGAATGCCGCTGCCCAATGCGGCGGCGCGGCGGATGATGCTCGGCAGCGACGCGACGCGCGAGCAAGTCGCCTCTCTGCAGCAAGTGCTGCGGCGGGCCGACCCGGCTGTCTTGGGCGGCCGACTTCGCGAGGTGGCGCGGGTTGACGTCACGAACCGGTGGCGAGAACTGCGCTGCCCCGCGCTATGCCTTGCCGCGCGTCGTGATCGACTGCTGGCAACTCACGATGCCAACGCGCTTATTGCCGCCAATCCCCACGCCCAAGCGGCGACGATCGACGGCAGCCACCTGCTGCTGGCCACGCGCCCGACTGAATGTTGGCGTGAAATCGTGCGGTTTGCGAATCAGCACCAACCTGCTTCTCAGTGAAGCAGGCGCCCCACATCCGCCTGGGCTGCCGGCATCGGGAGTGCGAGGCTCTGCCA
>JAGQOU010000311.1 GCA_020427145.1 Planctomycetales bacterium
TCGTCATGTTCTGCATGACGATGATTCCCTCCCGCTGCACAATGTCGGGGAGGTTGTTCTTGACCATCTGGACCCGGTTGTTGACGTTCATCACCGCCACGTTCGGGTCCGTGCCAGGCTCGAAGATGATCTGGATCGTGCCCTCGCCGGCGCTGGTCGCGTCGCCCAACATGTAGCGCATGTTTGGGACGCCGTTGATGGCTTGCTCCAAGAGCACCATCGTCGAGTCGATCAAGATCTTGGCGCTGGCGCCGGGATAAGAAACCGAGACTCGCACGCTCGGCGGCGCGACCGACGGGAATTGCGAAATCGGCAGCGTGTTGATCGCCAACCCGCCCATAAACAGGATGAGCAGCGAAATGACGATCGCCAACGCGGGCCGATGAAGAAACTTTGCAAACATCAGGGGCGATTCCTACTCGGCCTTGTTCTTCAAATGGCCGAGAACCTCGACGGGGTCGCGGAATTCGTATTCCACCTTGTCGCCGTCGCGAACCTGTCGGATCCCTTCGAGGACGATCTTTTCGCCAGCCTTGAGTCCCTCTTTGATCACGAAGATGTCGTCCATTTCGGTCTGAATGACGATCTCCCGCTGGTGGACCACGCCATCATCCCCAATGACGTACGCGTACCGCTTGGCAAGAATCTCGAACGTGGCCCGCTGCGGGATGACAATGGCGTCCTTCAACTCGCGGTGGATCAAGATGGTGCCGGTCTGACCGTGCCGCAGCAGCCCGTCGGGATTCGGGAAATCCGCCCGGAACTTGATGTTTCCGGTCTCGTTGTTGAAATCGGCCTCGATCGTGCTGATCTCGCCCGGTTGCGGGAAGGTCTCGTGGTTGGCCAGTTTCAGTTCGACTTGCAGATTCGCCTTGTCCTTGTCGAGGCCAGCCTTGTATTCGAGATACCGGGCCTCCGGGACGTTGAAATAGACCCACATCACGCTGTTATCGGACAGGGTCGTCAGGACGTCGCCCTCCTCGATCAGACTACCCTGCTGCTCGTAGAGGCGGTCGATGATGCCGGGGAAAGGCGCTCTGATGTTGGCAAAGTTCAGTTCGGCCCGGGCGAGTTTCAGCTGGGCTTGGGCCTTGGCGTACTTGGCTTCGTAGAGGGCAACTTCCCTTTCCGATACGCCACCGCGTTCGTGCAGTTTTTTCGTGTTCGCCAATTCAATTCGCGCCAGATCGGCCTCGGCCGCTTCGGCATCCAGCTTGGCCTGGTACAGCGTGGGGATGATCTTAAACATCAGTTCGCCCTCCTCGACGATCTGGCCTTCATGAACCGGGATCGCTTCGAGGTAGCCGCCCTCCAGCGCCCGGACCTCAATGTGGCGCCGCGAGTGGATCTGGCAAACATATTGCTGGGTGCTTATGACGTCTTCCGCGACGGGGCTGGTCGCCAGGATCTTGTGCTCAAGATGCTCTTCCTCGGAATGCTGCTCGTCGGACGAGTTTTCCTCCGATGGCATGGCGCCCGACTGCATCGCCTCGGATTTGCGGCAGGCCGGGAGGGAAAGGCTCAATAAGACCAAGATGGCGGCAAGGAATGCTGAGGATTTCATAGAGTTGGCGCTGGATGGTTGTGTTCCGCGTCGCGACACGGAATGCGGGGTGGGAATGCTGGGCAGGAAGCTGGGCAGGAAGCTGGGCAGGAAGCTGGAGAAAACCTGGCGGTCGCGGGCGTCCCGCGCCCCATTGGGGCGCAGGGCATCCGGGCTTGCCGGCGTTTCGGTCCGTCTTGCTGGCGGCTACGGCGATCCGCGACGCCGTGGCGTCGCCAATCACCTGCTAGCGCTGCAGTCTTCTCCCTCGGTCTCCGGATGATGCGACGCGGGCGGCCGGCCCTCACTCTCGACGTCAGGTCAAGAATGTGGGGCCGCGCCGCCGTCCCTGCGACAGTCCCGCGCCGGCGGTATCGGCGGGACGGCCGGACGGCTAGCGCGGCCTTGCGGACGCGGACCTTACGGCGTGGGCTGCCAAGCGAGACGTTGCGCCCAACTCGGCGAGTCGCGGTGCATGAATGCAACGCGACGCCCCACGACCCCTGTAATCGGCATCATCGGTAGGTATTAGACGCGAAAACCGAGAGAAGTGATCTTACTTTTCCTTAATGTCCTAAATTCTCACGCGGGAGAGCACTCCAAACTCGGCGCCAGCAACTCGACATTTCGCCTGCACCGGGTCGGAAACGCCCGCGTGAAGAGGCCTGCGCGGCGTCCGTAACGGCGGTGGAGGCACGACCGGGAGGATCTTGCTCCGCGGTCCCTTGTGCTGCGATCGCACCGCGTTTGCCCCGCCCCGGGCGCCCAGCCGCCGGCGGCTCGCGTGCCGGACGTCGTCGCCGTCGACACCTTGGCGAGCGGCGTGTAGCGGGGAGGCTCGCCCTCTTTGTACGGTTCGTTGCTGCGGCCGTTGCCGCCGCAGATCAGCGCCCAGCAATCGTGGGGCGAGTGGTTCTGATCGCGGCGATGCAGCAGGTTGCTGTGAAAGAACAACGCGTCACCGGGCTGCATCTCCAAGGAGTTCGATCTCGTCGGCATCGAGAAGTCGCGGCACGACGCGGAAGCCGCGCTGTCGGTATTCGGCGATTTGGAGACCGATAAATGAGACGACCGGTTCCCCTTGGGCAGATCTCCGGGATTGCTCGTATTTGGCGGGCTCAGTGTGAGGCGGTAACGCCGGTGATATGAGGCGTCTCATCGCATGTCTCGGTAAAACCAGGAATCGGCGTTACGTCGCTTGCTCGACCGTTTTTTCGGCTTCGGCAAATTGCCCCTCCGCATCCCGCAAGCACTGCTTAATCTGCCGCACCGCTTGCTTCAGCCGATTCTCATTCTCGACCAGCGACATCCGCAGAAAGCCTTCGCCAGTGGGGCCGAACCCGTTGCCGGGGCTGACCGCCACGTTGCCCTTTTCCAGCAGCATCATGGCAAAGTCCATCGTGCTCATCCGGCTGCGCCACGGTTCGGGGATCGGCACCCAGACGAACATGCCGGCCTTGGGGGGCGTGACGTCCCAACCCAACCGGGCGAGTCCTTCGCACAGCGCGTCGCGGCGGCTGCGGTAGATCTCCGATTGCTCCTCGACCGCGGCGTCGGTGTGCCGCAGGGCCATGATCGCGGCGATCTGAATCGCCTGGAACATGCCGTAGTCGTAGTAGCCCTTGATGGTCCCCAACGCGGCGACCATCTCGCGGTTGCCGCAGCAGAAGCCCACGCGCCAGCCGGCCATGTTGTAGCCTTTGCTCATGGTGGTGAACTCGACGCCCACGTCCTTGGCGCCCGGCGAGGCGAGAAAGCTGGGGGGCTGGTAGCCCTCGAACGCCACGTCGGCGTAGGCGAAATCGCTGAGCACCATGAAGTTGTATTTGCGGGCGAGCTTCACCACCTCGTCGAAGAACGGCTGCTCGACCACCACGCTCGAAGGGTTGTGCGGGTAGTTGAGGATCAGCATCTTCGGCTTGGGATACAGATGCTCGCAGGTGTAGGCGATGTTTGAGAGGAACTTGTCGCTGTCACCCACCTCCAACGCAATCACGTTGCCCGCGGCCAGGGCCACGGCGTAGACGTGAATGGGAAAGTAGGGCGCCGGCACGATGGCCGTGTCGCCGGGCCCCATCAGCGCCAGGCACATGTGGCTGAAGCCTTCCTTGGAGCCGAGGCAGACGATCACTTCGCCGTCGGGATCGAGCCGGACGCCGTACTTCTTGAAGTACTTGGCGCCCACTTCGCGGCGCAGGTTGGCGATGCCGATGTTCTTGGAATAGCCGTGATTGTCGACGTCGCGAGCGGCCTCGGCGAGCTTCTCAATCACCAGCTCCTGCGGCGGGTCGCTGGGATTGCCCATTCCCAGATCGATGACGTCGTCGCCCGCGCGGCGCTTGTTGTACAGCATCGCGTTGATCCGCCCGAACATGTACGGCGGCAACCGCTGCACCCGCTGGGCGACTTCGACGCGGAATGGGGGATGGGAATCGGAGTCGTCGGGGGAGTTGGGCATCGTGTTTAGCAGCGGGGGGCTGGCGGCGAAATGAGCGACCGACGGAGCCGCCGGCAGGACTCTGACTCAGTATATCGCCCGGCGGTTCGCGAGCCTATGCAGCGGCAGGCGGCCGCTGCGCGCAAGAAAAGCGGGAGATCGCCCGTTGCGACCTCCCGCTTGTACACACCAATAAGGTTTTTGGCCGGAAACTACCGCACGCCGGAGGTCGGCCGCACCGCCGTGTCCTGGCGGACGTTCACCTGGCCGCGATCCTCCGCCTTGACCGGGGCCTGCGAGGTGCCGGCCAGGTAGTTGTCGACGCGCGCGTTGCCGCGAATTTCTTCGAATTTCTGCGTCATGGCCAGACGCAGCTTCTTCTCGTAAATGTCGCGCTGCAGAATCTCGCGGACGTCCGGGTCGTCCATTCCAAGGTCCTGCGACTTGGTGCGACCCTCGGACCGCAGAATGACGAACTTGTCCTCGACTTGCACGATGCCGGAGAGTTCGCCCGGTTGCAGGTTGAACGCCACCTCTTCGAGCTGCGGCTGGCCGCCGTGGCGTCCCAGCGGCGGGACTTCGCCGCGCAGCGCCTTGGATGTCGGCTCGATAGAATACTCCGCGGCCAAATCGCCGAAGAACTCCACCGTCGGATTGCGGCGAGCTTTGTCCCACACCTCTTGGGCGCGGCGCATGTTGTCGAGCACGATCGCTCGGCAAATCACCCGTTCGCCGAAGTTGGCTTCGTAACCCTTCTGCAGGTCCGTCTCGTCGACGATCACGTCGCTGGCGGTCAGCTTTTTCAGCGCGGCCGACGGCCACACGGCGTCGCGGAGGTACTGCTCGCGGGTGATGCCCTGCTCGGTTGTGGCGGTTTCGATCCACTTGGCCAAGTCGGCGTCGCCTTTGGCGTCGACCACGCCGGAAAGCTCCGCCGCGTGTCGCATCTCGGCGTCCATATCGGCCTGGGTGACGTTCACCCGGGCGGTCTTCAACGCCTGTTCCAACAAAAGGTGTGTGATTTCGCCTTCCAGCACTTCGTCGCCGTGCCGCAGGACGCATTCCTGGTCCAGCTCTTTCCGCATGATGCGGTCGCCGTTTACCGTGGCGACGACGCCGGGCATGGTCTGGCTGAGCCGGGAGTCGTTCAGCACGTTCACAATCGTGGCGGTCTTCTGCAGGCTGGCGAACAGGTCGTGAGCCGTGCCGCGCAGTTTTTGGTCTTTGATCCCTTCTTCGATCTTCTCCTGAACCTGCGCCAGCGGCACGGCGCGGGCCGGGATGCGGGCCTCGCACTTCAGCAGGATGAACTGATTGCCCACCTGCACCGGCGAGGAGACCTGCCCCGGCTGCAGCGCGAACGCCGCCGCTTCAATCGCCGGGTCGCCCATATAGCGGCGGATCGGCTGGATCAAACCGCCGACGCTGGCGCTGTTGACGTCTTCAGAATGCTCGATGGCCGCGCGGGCGAACCCTGCGGGGTTGGTCGCCAGTTGTTGGTGCAACTGGTTGGCTTGGTTGGCGTCGCTTACGGCGATCAGCCGAGTGCGGATCATCTCGCCATATTCGCGTTCGTAAGCCTGGTTGATTTCCTGCGCCGTCGGCTTGATGTTCTCGCCAGCGAGCTTGCGCAACGCGAGGGTCGGCCACACAATGTCACTGGCGTATTGATTGGGAGAAATGCCGCGTTCCTTTTGGAGCATCTCGAGCCATTGCTCGCGGCCCAGTTGGAACCGGCTTGCCATGCGGTCGACTTCGGCGGCGATTTCCGCCTCGGTGACGGTGATGCCGCGCTTGGCGCAGTGATTGGCGATGAGCCGTTTGTTGACGAGGCTTTCGAGCACCTCTTCGCCGTAGCGGCGCACACAGGCGTCGGCCAGGTCCTGGCGGCTGATGTCTTGGCCATTGACGATCGCCATGACGTCGTGCTCAGGCCGTCCGACGCGGGGCAGCGGCGCCTCGACAGACTCCTTGGCGACCGGCTGCGGCGCTGCGGCCGCGTTACGATCGGGTTCGTGATTGCGGAACCAGGCGGCGGCGGCCAGCACGACAATGGCTCCCAGGAGCCACGCGGCGCGACGTTTCCATTCCGAGGGCGCGGCCGCGCGCGAGCGGGCCGCAGCTTCCTTGCTGCTCATGACGGTTTCTCCATAAACCGAGGCGAGATTCTGGGTCGGCGCGCCCAGCGGGTCCGTGAGGGCGCGCACGCACGACGGGTAGTAGCGCTGCGGAGTATAGACCGGGTTGGAGAAACCGGGCAAGAGAACTTCAACCGCGGCATGCTAGCAGCCGCCGCGGGCGAGACGCCGCGGCTCGCCAGGGAGATGGGCCGCCGTTAGTCTGCGTCGGCTCTCCGCCTTCCCCCTTCCGCCTTGATCCTAGCCGTCCATCACTTCGCTTTCCTTCGCCTTGGCGAGGTCGTTCGCCTGGCTTTCGAACTTCTTGGTGAGCTCCTGCACCTCGTCCTTCAGCCGCTTGCAGTCGTCCTCGGACATCTCCTTGGCCTTCTCCGCGGTGTCGCCGTGCTTGTTGGCGTCGCGACGGACGTTGCGGATGGCAATCTTCGCTTCTTCCGACAGGTCCTTGGTGCGGGAGACCATCTTCTTGCGCACGTCCCCCGACAGGGCCGGAATGTTCAGGCGAATCACCTTGCCGTCGTTATTGGGCGCCAGGCCCAAGTCGCTGGCGATGATCGCCTTTTCGATATCCTTGAGCACCGACGGGTCGAACGGCCGGATGACGATCTGCTGCGGCTCCGGCACGCTCACAGAGCCGAGCTGCTTGAGCGGCGTCGGCGATCCGTAGGCCTCGACGCGCAGCGAATCGACCAACCCCGGGTTGGCGCGCCCGGTGCGAATACCGTTGAGATCGCCCTTGAGCTTGGCGATTGCCTTCTCCATGCGCTCTTCCGAGTCGAGGAGGATTTCATCGTATGTCATTGTCAGGCTCCTAGATGTGAAACCACGTAGGCGCGGAGGACACGGAGAAAACGCGAGTGAAGTCTCGCTCCACTACAGGACCATCCGCACAATGCCATGTTTCATGACTTCGGTATTGAAGTTCAGCAGAAGGCCTACTTTCAGGCCGCTTAGCTTAAGGTAGGTCAGCAATTGAGCTCTGTGAACGCCCGTCAGGTCCGCGACGCTCTTAAGCTCAAGGATGACAAGGTTCTCAACAACAATGTCCAGGCGGTAGCCGCAATCGAGTGGTGAATTCACTCCGACGCCTTGCTCGTGACGCGCGTGCCGATGGTTTCGCCGCGGACGGCGCGTTCGATGTTGCCGTCTTCGCGATAGTTGAACACCAGGATCGGCAGGTCGTGTTCCATGCAGTGGGCGATGGCCGTGGGGTCCATGACGCGCAGGTTTTGATTGCGGACCTGCTCGAACGTGAGGTCGCGATATAGCACCGCGTGGGGATTCTTCTCGGGGTCGTCGCTGTAGACGCCGTCGACCCGGGTGGCCTTCATCAGGATGTCGGCCTCCAGTTCCAGGGCTTTTTGAGCGGCGGCCGTGTCGGTGGTGACGAAGGGGGCGCCGGTGCCGCCGGCGAGGATCACGATGCGGCCCTTTTCCAGATGCCGGCGGGCGCGGCGGCGGATGAACGGCTCGGCGACGCCGTCCATTTTGATGGCGCTCATCAGCCGCGTCTCGCAGCCCAGCGACTCCAGCGCATCCTGCAGCGCCAGCCCGTTGATCACCGTGGCGAGCATGCCCATGTAATGGGCGGTCGCTTCGTGGACGCTGCTGTTGCCGGCGGTGAACTGGGCGCCCCGGAGGATATTGCCGCCGCCGATGACGATGGCGATCTCCACGCCCTGCTGCTTGGCGCGGTAGGTTTGCGCCGAGATATGCACCACGTCGGTCATGCTGATGCCGCGCTCCCCGGGAGGCGCGAAGCTCTCGCCGGACAGTTTGAGGATTACGCGGCTGTAGGGGCCCTTGGCGGGTGCGGTCATGGTGTCTTCGACGGGAGGTTCGGCGGGCTGAGGCAGGGACGCTGTCGGAAATCGCGGTTGTAAAAAAAGCCCCGAGCGTCCTGCCCGGGGCTTCGTTTCGTTGTCGATTGGCGAATCACTCCGCCGCGGCGTCTTCGCCGAGTTGCCAGCGGATGAAGCGTTTGATCTTCATGCCGCCCTCTTTGGCGAGTTGACCGACCGTCGTGGACTCGTCCTTGACGAACGGCTGCTCGGTCAACACGTTCTCGGCGTAGAAGTTCTTCATGCGGCCTTCGATCATCTTCTCGATGATGTTCTCCGGCTTGCCTTCGGCCCGCGCGCGTTCCTTCTGGATCTCGCGTTCTTTCTCGACCAGTTCCTGGTCAAGGTCGTCCTTGACGGCGGCCTTGGGGTTCATCGCGGCGATGTGCAGGGCGACGTCCTTGGCCAATTCGTCGTTGCCGCCCTCGACTTCCACCAGCACGCCAATCTTGGCCATGTGGACAAAGCCGCCGCAGGGGGCGTCGAAGCGCTCCATCCGGGCCAGATTGAAGACCTCGCGGATCTTGTTCTGGACGTCGTCGCGCCACTCTTCGAGCGTCTGGCCGCTCTTGCTGGGCGCGGGCTGGGCCCAGAGCTCCTCGGCGGTCTTGGCGCCAGGGCCCGTGGCCAACTGCCGGGCTAGGTCGCCGGCCAGCGCGATGAACTCGTCGTTGCCGGCCACGGGGGCGCTTTCGCACTTCAGCTCGATCATGGCGCCGACCTTGTCGGCCACGCTGGCGTAGACGCCGATGCGGCCTTCATCGGTCGAGCGATCCTGTCGCTTACCCATGAACTTCTTGCCGGCCTCGCGCAGCGCTTGCTTGGCGGCTTCCATGTCGCCGCCGCTTTCGGCGAGGGCCTTCTTGCATTCCATCATCGGCAATTGCGTGTCATCGCGCAGTTGCTTCACCATGTCCGCGGTGATTGTGGGCATGGAACTCGGTGCTCCTATTTCGAATTGTCGTCACGGAATGTCGCGACGATGTTGCGTTGGGAAACTCGTATGAAGTCTTGACGTTCGCGGCTGTTGGGCGCCGCAATTGGGCGATGTAGCCCACGCCGCCAACATGCGCTGCAAACGTCTGTTCGTTCGCGCCCCCGGCGACGGCGGCCCATCCGGCCTGGCCTAGTCTTTCGCGGCGCCCGCGAGGGCGACGTCGGCGCCTTCGTTGCGCTGTTGCTGCGTCACGGTGGCCTTGATCTTGCCCTGTCCGATCGCGTCGGCCAGCAACCGCATGATCAATTCGATTGACCGCATGCTGTCGTCGTTGCCGGGAATCGGCAGGTCGATCAGGTCGGGATCGCAGTCGGTGTCCGTGAGCGCCACCGTGGCGATGCCCAGTTTGCGAGCTTCGCTCACCGCATTCTTTTCCTTGCGCGGGTCGACGATCAACAGGCACTCCGGCAACCGCGTCATCGTGCGCATGCCGTTGAGGTTCTGGTGGATCTTGCGGTACTCGCGGTTGAGCGTCGACTGCATCTTCTTGGAGTAACTGTTGATGTCGTCGCTGTTGAGGATCTTCTCCAACTGCTCCAACCGGCTGAGCCGATCGCGAATCGTGCGGAAGTTGGTCAGCGTGCCGCCCAACCACCGATCGGCGACGTACGGCATGTGACACCGCTCGGCTTCGCGTTGGATCGTCTCGCGCGCTTGGCGCTTGGTGCCGACGAACAGGATTTGGCTGCCGCGGGAAGCGACGTCGCCGAGGTACTTCTTAGCCCGCAAGAGGCCGCGCACCGTCTCGCGGACGTCGATGATGTGGATCAGGTTGCGGCGGGCGTAAATGTACGGCCGCATCTTGGGGTTCCAGCGGCTGCTGCGGTGGCCGAAGTGAACGCCCGACTCGACCAACTCTTTCACGAGTTCTGAGGACACGCTTGATATCTCCTAGTGGGTGGCACATCGGCCATGTCCCGCGACGGCGTGAGCCGGCTCCCCGAATTGGGGCAGCACCGCGGGCGTCCGACGTTAAAACGCTTCGGCCTGACGGGGATTCCGCCGCGGGCGACGATCGCCCCTGGCAGGGAGTGGCTCGGGCCGGGCGAGCCAAATTAGCCCTGCAATCTAGTGCCGGGGCGGCCAGCCGTCAATCGGCCCCCGGACGCTGAAAGCGGCTCCGGCGAACGACTTGCGACGCCGCCGCGGGTTGCCGTGGGCGCTGGGCGGCGAGATTGCTACGCTCCGCCGGGATTCTCGCCCCCAGGAAACCTTGCCATGGACACGCCACCCACGCCGAAGTTCACCCTGGAAGGCAAGGACTTGCTGGATCACCTTGCCGAGCGGGCCGCCCAAACCGCCCGCGCCGAGCTGTTGGCCCGCGAGGAACGCCGCAACCGCACGATCGCCACCGTGATCGCCCTGTTGGGCCTGGTGGGCGTGGGGGCGGTGATGGGCGGGCTCAAGCTGCTGGTGGCCCAGGAAATGGAGCAGATCCAGCAGGATGTCGACGAGGTACAAGCCTACTACGAAACGCGGATCGACGCCCAGCTGGAGCGGCTCAGCGAATCCACCCGCAGCGAAGTCCGGGCCGAGGTCCTCGCCGAACTGGGCAAAGAGCTGGGCGACGTCAAACGGCAGCTGGCGCTCAACAGTCAATTCGAGGAGTACTCGGAACTCGCCGGCCAACTGATCGAGCAACTCAGTGGCGTGCACCGCGCTCACGATCGATACGTGGCCACGGTGTTGGCCGAGTCGATGGCGGCGATCCGCGCCGTGGCGGCTCAGCCGGAACTCACCTCGCGGTCGCGGTTCATCGTGGTTACGCGGCAAATCGTCGACGTGTTGGTGCGATTCAATCGCGTCGCCGAAATCGACGAGCTGGACACTCTGCTGGGCGACGTGTTGCGAACCGACCCGGAACTCACCAAGGCGCTGGCCGACCACTACGGGCAACTGGTCATCGGTTCGCCGCTGCCGTTGTCGGAACAGGCCGAACACGTGGCGCGATTGGAAACGTACGCCGAGGCGGCCGCTCACACGCTGCACGCCGAGAAGCAACTCGTGTGGCAGCTGTTCTTGGAGTTCAAGCGAAACGACTTTCGTCGTTCCGCGGCGACCGACGGCTTGCTGGAATCATCGCAGGATCTGCCGCCGGCGAACCGCGAGCAGTTTTGGTTCGACCTGTGCAAGTACAGCGACCCCACGCTATGGCTCTTGGAACCGGATCAGCAGGGCCGGCAGATGCAGCGTTTGATGGAGGCGTTGGTCCAGCACTATCCGATCGTCCAGCGGATGATGCAGCAGACCGTGGCGGACAACCCGGCGATTCAGCAGAACATTGCCGAGCGACGCCTGCGGACGCGAGCCATCATGGCCACCGCGGGTCGCCCCGACGCGGCGCCAACCGCCGAGGATGAATCCTCGGCCGTCGACGCCGCGAGCGCCGGCTCGAATCTGTTGCGGCAGTAAGAGCCGCGTGGTCGCTACGCCTGAACCGAAGGCGTCGGAGCCGGCCGTTGCACGCGCGGCACCAGCATCGGCACCCGGCGGCGGTAATCTTCGTAAGGGGCGCCCAGTTCAACGGCCAAGTCGCGCTCTTCCAGCTGCAATGCGAACAAGATGTAAACCGTGAGGCTCACCGACAGCAGCAAGTGAGCGACGGTCATCGTCGGGGTCGCCCACAGGCCGATCAGCACGCCAGTTTGCAGCGGGTGTCGCACCACGCGGTAGAACCACCGCTCGAGGAACGCCGGCCGCAGCTCGCCGTCGCCGCGCAGGTTTCGCAACGCCTGGCTGACGCCGAACAGTTCGAAGTGGTCGATGGCAAAAGACGACGCAATCGCCAGCGTCCACCCCGCCGCGTAGACCCCCTGCAGCAGCAACCGCGCGGGCTGCTGCTGAACATTCCACAGCGCGCCGCCCATCTGCTGCCAGATGGCGCACAGGACCAGCAGCGCCGCACCGCTGAGCAGCACGTACAAGCTGCGTTCGGCGGCGGCCGGCAACACGCGGTATAGCCGCCGCTTGAACCACGGCCGCGCCATGACCGAGTGCTGTACGGCAAAGAGGGCGACCAGGGCCAGGTTGACGGCAATCGCGCGGAGCGGACTAGCGACGTGCCCGCCGTTGACGTTCACCGGCAGAAACTCCCACCCGCCGACAAAGAGCAAAAAGTAGGTCAGTCCGAGCATCCCCACCGCGTAGGACAGAAGGCTAAAGGCCAAAATTCCGTACCGATTCATCGCGTGCATCTCCCCAATTCTCGTGTTCCGATGCCGCGAAATGCGGCGTCCCTGGTGACAACGGCGCGTTGAACGACCAGCGCCTCATGCACTGCCAAGCGGGGAGTGCCGCTCGTTGTTACGCCAGCGGAAAAGATACAGAAAACGGCCTGCGACTAGCCGGGCCGCTACGCGGGCCGCCGGATGCTGCCAAGTCGCGCGCCGTCGACTACGGACCGCGTAGCGGTCCGGCTGGAAGAGTGTCGCACGAGACCGCGCTGTGCTAGGCGTCGATGGCCTTCAGGCCGGCCAGAAACGCGTCGTGCAGTGGGCCGTTGGTCGCCAGCACGCCGCGGTTGGCGGCCAGCGTGCGGCCGTGGGAGAAGTCCAGCGGCTTGCCGTCCAGGTCGCTCACGCGCCCGCCGGCTTCCTCGACCACGATCGAGCCGGCCGCCTGGTCCCAAATCTTCTCACGATAGTCGGGGCGACTGGGCGAGAGCAATCGCAACAGCACGTCGCCGCCCCCCGCGGCCAGCACGGCGTACTTCGCTTGGCTGTCGAGCGGCACGGGATCGGCCGTCACGCCCAACTTGCTCACCAACGCGCCGATCCCGCCGGTGTCGGTGTGAGCCTTTTCGACGGATCGCAACATGCGCGCGTCGGCCGCCGCAGCCACGTCGGCCACCTTCAGTTCCGTCCAAGGGGCGTCGGGATCATCCAAGGGCTGCGTCCGCACGCCCGCGCCGCGGACGGCAATCACCAACGAACCGCGGCCCCCCTTCGCCGGATTCGCCGCGTCCTCAAGTTCCGGGCAACCCAGCGCGCCAATCTCCACGCGACCGTTTTTGACCAGCGCGAACGCCACGGCATACTGATCGCCGCGGAGAAAACCTTTCGTGCCGTCCACCGGATCGAGCGTCCAGAATTCGGCCGGCGGCTCGACATCGCCGCGGTCGATCCAGTCGCACACCGCGTCGCTGGTCGCCTCGGGCACAACGCTGGCGACGAATTGCGTGATCTGCGCAAGCGTCGCGCGGCCCGACTCTTCGCGCAAAGCGCTGGCGCTCTCTTCACCGACCAGCACGGCCGCCGGGTCCCACTGCTGCAAGCGATGGGCTACGACGGCTTGCGCGGCGAAGTCGGCCACCGTGACGGGCGATTTGTCTTCCTTGCTGATGGCCTCGGTGACCATCTCGGCTTGCACGCGGCGGACCAGCTGAGACGCCTCGCGAACGGCGGACACGGCAAACTGCGCGGCGGGGGATTCGAAAGGAGTCGACACGGCGGTCCCTATACAAACAGAGGGAGGGCGAAGCTCTGCCAAGCCGCGGCTCGGCGGAGCTTCGCCCTCCCGTGGCGAAACTGTACCTCTCGAAGCAGGCGCCGTTGCGGCCGCCTCGAACTCAAGCTACCCCGCCAGGGCTCGAACCTGGAATGAGGGAATCAAAATCCCTAGTGTT
>JAGQOU010000312.1 GCA_020427145.1 Planctomycetales bacterium
ACGCCAGCATCATCGACGGCTGCCGGCTGTCGGGCGCCGAGGTGATCAATTATCCGCACAACGACGCGGCGGCGCTGGGGCGGTTGCTCGACGAGCGCGGCAGTAAGTTTCGCCGCCGGCTGATCGTGACCGACACGCTGTTCAGCATGGACGGCGACCTGGCGCCGCTGGCAGAGATCGCCGAGTTGGCCGACCGGCACGGAGCCATGCTGATGGTCGACGAAGCCCACGGGACCGGCGTGCTGGGCGCCGGCGGCCGCGGCGGCGTGGAGTTGGCCTGCGACCGGCGGCCCGATCTGGCGGAGCTCATCGAGCGGACCGTCCACGTACGCGTCGGCACGCTGAGCAAAGCGCTCGGCACGGGGGGCGGGTTTGCCGCCGGTTCGGCGGCGCTGATCGAATGGCTCGCTAACCGGGCCCGCAGCTACGTTTATTCCACGGCTCAACCGGCGGCGGCCGCCGCGGCGGGGCTGGCGGCGCTGGAGATTGTCGTCCAAGAACCCCAGCGGCGTGAGACTTTGCTGACAACGGCCGCAGACCTGCGCCGGCGATTGAGCGAGCAGGGTTGGTGCGTGCCGCCGGGCGAAAGCCAGATCATCCCGGTGGTCGTCGGCGCCCCTGACGCCGCGGTCCGGTTGGCTGCCGCCCTGCGCGAGGTCGGCCTGTGGGTCCCGGCGATCCGTCCCCCGGCAGTCCCCCGGGGCCAATCGCTGCTGCGAATCAGCCTGACCGCCGGGCACACGCCGGAGATGGTGGAGCGGCTCATCGGCGCCATGGCGCGGCAGGCTCATTAGCTGGGTGGCTGGGGACGGAGCGCAGCGGAGCCCCCAGAGAGCGGACGGGGGTAGCACGCCGTTCGCGCAACGCACCGGCCGTCGTGCTCGTCGTGTCGTCGTGGTTCACGCTCCCGGCCCCTCCGCGGCTCGCGTGGCGGGCCGGCCGGAGCCTCGAAACGTCGGATTATCCCAATTACAGCGGCTCGCCGGGGCGGGGTCCGCTGAACGCAAGTCGTCTTGCCACAAAAACTTGACGCTGCGAGGGGGGCTACTTACCATCGAGATTGAATACTTTCCCCAGATTGCCAAACTCATCCGGCCGGCGCCTGCCCCGGATCGAGCTTGTCATCTCGACTGCCTCGCCCCCGCCTGCCGCCCTTCGCGCAAGGAACCGACGCGTTGTCTCTCGTCTTCTCGATCCTGCTCGGGCTGCTGGTCCTGGTCGGCTTGATCGCCACCTTCATGACGATCAAGCATTGGCACTGGGCCCAAATGCTTCTGATGCTCGGCGTCTTTCTGGCGTCCGTGGGCGTGCTGTTTTTGAGCGCCGAAGTCGTGCGGATTCACAAACTGCTGCGCACGAATCTGCCCAAGCTCGAAGCCCAAGTCGCAGCGCTGGAAGAGAAAAACGAAGCTCTGGAAACCGGCAGCCGCGTCCCTGCTGCGGTCAACGCCGCGCTGAACGATTTGCGCGATCCGGAGCGCGTGGCCGACGCGGTGTCGCGATTGGATGGCAAGGAAGCGCTGGCCGAGCAACTCAAGCGACTGGCCGGCAACGAGCGCGAAATGGCGCGAATTACCGCCGAGTTCGACAAGGTGAGCGAGTCGGGCATGTTGCCCAGTTTGGTGGTGTGGGATCAGCAGAACCAGGTGCTGGCCCGGCAACGCGGCCGCGTCTGGCGACTGGCCCGCAAAGCAAGCGACCCCGACGCTGCCGGCACGGTGCAAGTGGCCATCGGCGAACCGAGACCGCACGGCATCGAACAAGGCGCCATCGTTTATGTGTTTGAGATGGGCGAGCCGAACGCGGCCGACCCGGCGCAGGGCTCGCAGTACATTGGCGAATTCCGCGTGGCCGCCGTCGCCCCCGACGGGGTGACGCTGTCGCCCGTGCTGCCGCTGGACCGCCGCACGCTGCAGCGACTGGCAGCCAGCCAGCGGCCGTGGAGCATCTACGAGACCATGCCCGCCGACCGCCACGACCTGTTCGGCTCCTACAATCGCAGCGGCGAGTGGGTTTCCAACTTCACCGAGGAACAGCTGCGACGGATGCTGCCGGCGGCCAGCGTGGAGGAGTACATTCGCCAAGGCGGCCCCGTCACGCGGGACGATGACGAGTATCACCGTCAGGCGTTCAACGAAGAGAACCTGCCGATCGGCCCCGAGTCGAGCGACCCGGTGGCAAGCGTGAAGTACAACCGGCCGTTGCGAGCCTACGGGCTGGTGTTCAGCGAATTGGCCGACCAACGAGCCGAGATCATTGCCGGGTTGGCCGCCGAGTTTGAGGACTTCAAAAAGTTGCAAACGACCCAAACTCAGGCCGATCAATTGAAGGCCGCACGGCTCGAAGAAAAGCAAAAGCTGACCGCCGACAAAGAGCACATGGATCGCGATCTGGCCGTGATCACGGCGCTGCACAAGGATGTCGCCGATCGGCTGGCCGTGATGACCGAATCGCTGCGCGACGGCCTGCGGGCCAATGCCGAGCTGGCGGCCGAGTTGACCAAGCGGCAGCTAGCAATGCTCGGCTTGGCGACGCCCTAATTCTCTCGCCGCGGCGCGAGGCGGCACAACCAGCCGTCACCGCCCCCCAAAAGCCGCCCCCAGGGGCTTTCGTACATTCGGCCTTTCAGGCCGCGGGGGCTTCGATTACTGTCGCGGTCCGTGGTCCGCCGGGCGGCGTCACTAGCCGGCGTTTTCTGCCGCTGGGGCGGGTATTCTCCCCGGTCGCCGGGCCATTGCCCCCGGGGCGACCCCGTGGCGTAGAATAGGACGCCGCATCTCGCGCCGGTCCGGCAAGCTCGCCGGCCGCGCCACGACCACTGTTTCACCAGCCACTCAAATCTCGCCAGGGCGCCCGCTCCTTCGCTGCTATGGGAATCTACGATCGCGATTACGCCCGGGAACCCGAGGGAGGCGCACAGCTGGGGCTGCCGGTCTCGATGGTCAACCGCATCATCCTGGTGAATGTGGTCGTGTACCTCGTGCAGTACCTCGGCAGCCCGGCGTTTACCAACGCGCTGTTGCTGAAAGCGGATTGGTTTCGACAGCCGTGGCAAGCGTATCAGCTGGTCACCTACGGGTTCCTTCACGACCCCGGGAATGTGATGCACATCCTCGGGAACATGTTCGTCTTCTGGATGTTTGGGCGAGATCTCGAAAACCGCCTCGGATCGCGCGAGTTCTTGCTCTTCTACTTCGCAAGTATCATCTTCTCGGGACTCGTTTGGAGCGCGGCGACGACGCTCATGTCGCCGGGAATCCCCGCGGGGGTTCTGGGCGCCTCGGGCGCCGTGACGGCGTGCGTCATCCTCTACGCGCTGACCTATCCGCGTCGCACGGTGCTGCTGTACTTCGCCATCCCGATTCCCATGTGGCTCTTGGGCGTCATTTGGGTGTTGGGAGATATGTCGGGATTCACGGGAAAGAGTGCCGACGAAATCGCGTTCGGGGCGCATTTGGGCGGGGCCACCTACGGTGCGATCTACCACTTCACCCGGTTCCTGCCGTTGCGGTGGCTGACGCAGATCGGCGGCAAATTGCCCCGCCCGTCGCGACCATCGCTGCGGGTCCACGACCCCGACGACCTGGGCGACAATCTGCAGGACGAGGTCGACCGCATTCTGGCCAAGATCAACAGCGAGGGTCAGGAAAGCCTCACTCGCGGCGAGCGGCGAACCCTGGAGCAGGCCAGTCGCAAGTACCGCGAGGGGCGGCGATAGCCCCCGCCCCCCTGGGTGCGTGAATCACGCGGCCTGTTCTGCGGTTTGCCCCTCGGGTTGCCGTAGCTCCTCGGGTAGCTTGGGGTGCGTTGCTTGACCGCCGCCTTGCTGCCGATGTTGCCATGACCGCCCCGCTGATTGTCCGCTGTGCCCTGTTTGTGCTGGCGGCGGCGGCGTGCGTGTGGGGAGCCGCGACCGATCGGCCGCTGGCCGGGCCGGCCGTGGCGGCGGCCGTGCTGGTGGGCCATGTCTGGACGCTACGCGATCCGTTGCGTCAGCTGCGACCGCTGCTGGTGATTGCCGTGATCGGCACGGCGGCCGAGTCGGCGTGGATTGCCGCGGGCATGTACGCCCCGGCCGGATCGATGCGCGGCACAGTGTTGTGCCCGTTGTGGGTCACGGCCATGTGGCTCAACGGCGCGATTTTCGCCCAGGGGGTGTTGCTCAACCGACTGCCGCTGCGGTTGGCGCCTCTGGCGGGGGCGATCGCCGCACCGCTGGGTTTCGTCGCGGCCGACGGGGTGGGAGCCATTTTGATCGCGTGGCCGCTGGCGGTCGCGCTGGCAGCGCTGGCCCTCCACAGCGCCGTGGCGCTGTGGCTGGTCATGTGGTACGTCACCGCGGCAGAGAAAACATTCGCCAACAACGCAACAACCACCAGCGAGCGGCGGGCGTAAGCCCGCTGTTGAAATCGTTGCGGATAGCAGCTTGTTGAAAACGGGGACTGGCTCGCGGAGCGTCGCCGCGAACGCAGGGGACTTTCGTCGCTGGGAGCGTGCCTCTCCCCTTTTTCAACAGGCGAATGAGTTGAGTTCTCGATAAACGATGCCGCTTGCTGGGGCGAAGTCACAGCGGGCTTATGCCCGCCGCTCGCCTGGGTCTTGATCCACCTTCAACCGAAACGACCGCGACCATGTCAGCTGACCAAGCCGCTCGCAAAGTGATCGTCACCGGCGCCTCGGGGCTGGTGGGCACCCCGTTGTGCGCCAATCTGCAGGCAAGCGGCTGGCGGGTCGTCCGCGCCGTGCGCCGCCCGGCCCAGAACGACAACGAGGTGATGTGGAACCCGCAGACCGGCAAGATCGACCAGGCGGGGTTCGAGGGAGCCACGGCGGTCGTGCATCTGGCCGGCGAGAACATTGCCGATCACAAGTGGAGCGACAGCTTCAAACAGAAGATCCTCCACAGCCGCACGAAGGGGACGCTGCTGATCAGCGAGACGCTCGCCAAACTCGAGCGCAAGCCGGAGACGTTCGTCTGCGCGTCGGCAATCGGCTACTACGGCGACCGGGGCGAGGAAGTCTTGACCGAGTCGTCGGCCCCCGGCGGCGATTTCCTGGCCGACGTGTGCGTGCAGTGGGAGGCGGCCTGCCAGCCGGCTCGCGACGCGGGCGTCCGCACCGCCAACACGCGGATTGGCGTCGTGCTGAGCCCCCACGGAGGGGCGCTCGCCCAGATGCTGCTCCCCTTCAAGCTGGGCGCCGGCGGAACCATCGGCAGCGGCCAACAATATATGAGCTGGATCGCCCTGGACGATCTGGCCCGCGGGCTGCAGTTTGTCGTCGAAAACCCTGGCCTTTCCGGCCCGGTGAACATGGTGGCGCCCGACGCCGTGACGAACCGCGCCTACACCAAGACGCTCGGCAAGGTGCTCAACCGGCCGACGTTTCTGCCCGTGCCGGTGTTCGCCCTGCGTTTGCGGTTTGGCGAAATGGTCGACGCGTTGCTGCTGGCCAGCACCCGGGTGGCCCCCACGGCGCTCGAAGCGGCCGGATTTCAGTTCGAATACGGGCATCTGGAGCCGGCGCTGCGGCATCTGCTGGACCGCGACTGACCACCGCAGCAAGCGCGGTTTGACGCGGATTTTTGCGGGCGGGGCGGTCGTGATGCCGTTTGAACACGATCGGGGCGGCTGGGGACGACCGCAGGGAACCCCCAACGGAGTTGCCGGGGGCATCGCTGCGCGACATTCGTGAGCCACCAAATTCCCCCGGCAAACGGTATCACGACCCGCGGGCAGGAGAACTGCAAAGCCCTGATTTGAGCCGCCAAACTCGCTTAGCAACAAGAGAATTGAACCACGACGGAACGACGGGCACGACGACCAAAACTCGTGATTTTCCGTCGTGTTCGTTGTTTCGTCGTGGTTCCTTCTTGGCGCACTTGGCGGTTGGA
>JAGQOU010000313.1 GCA_020427145.1 Planctomycetales bacterium
CCAAGTCGTAGCGGCGATCGACGCCGCCGATGCCCTTGTGAATGTTGTAAGTGAGCAATCGAAAATGCATATCATCGACCGCCGCAATTCGGTCTCATCGCGTTCTGGCTGGCGATCAACGGCAAAAATGGGACAAAACCACCATCTCGCAGCTTTTTTTCGTATCTGAATGTTTGCTCAGTGCCGCGGTGGCAAGTAAGCTGGCCGTGCGTCGCAGCAGGAAGCGGCGACGGAGCACATCTTCGGTCATCAAGCTCGTCGCGTCTAGAATCCTGCTGAAATACCATGAAGACCTCCGCCACACGTACTTCGAGACGAACCGTTCTCCGGGGCCCCGCAAGTCGGATCGTCCTGCTGCTCCTCGCTCTTGGTTTCGCACCACGATGTGCGGTCGCGGCTCGTCAGGTGATCTTGGCGCCGGGTGATGCGGCTCCGGCGACGCCCGGGGCGGTGTTTGAGCTGACCAACGGCGCCACGCTGAATGCCGCGGGGGAAGTCGCGATCTGGGGCGCGCTGGCCACGACCGCCGGCGGAGTCACGGACGCCACCGACGATGCCGTTTGGAAATGGACGCCCAACGCGATTGAGCTCGTCGCGCGGGCGGGTACCCTCGGGGCCCCGGCGGCCACCGGTGCGGACTTTGCAGAATTCGACGCCGCCGCCATTGCCGACGACGGCCGGATAGCCCTCCGCGGCGAACTGGCAGTCGGCCCCGGCGGCGTGACGAGCAGCGACAAGGAGGGAATCTGGGAGTTCGCCGCGATCGGCGACAACGTGTTGGCTCGCACCGGCATCGGGGCGCCCCCCGGCGTGCCCGGAGGCGCGTTCAACTCCCTCAGCACTGCCCTACGACAAACGCCGCAGGGTTTGGTCGCCGCCACTGGCGCCCTGGTCAACGGCAGCGGAGGGGTCACCAGCAATAGCAACTACGGGGCATGGTTGTTGGAGACGCCCGGCGGCGTGTTGGTCGCCCGCGAGGGCGTCACCGCCGTTCCGGGCGTTGCCAGCGCCGCATTCAACACGTTTGCTCCCGCTGCGGCGAACGACCACCGGCAAATCGCCGTGTTGGCGACGCTCAAGACGGCGGGCGCGGTCACAATCGCGAACGACTCGGGTTTGTGGCGATTGGAGGACGATGGGACCGGCGCACTGATCGCCCGCGAGGGCGACGCGGCCCCGGGCGCCGGCGGACAAACGTTCGCCACGTTCGTTGAACCGCGTCTTAACGACGCCGGCGACGTCGCGTGGTCGGCCCGCCTGGCCGCTCAAACGCCCGGCGTTTGGCGGCGCCGCGCCGGCGTGGGCGAGCTCGTTGCCCTGGCGGCGGCCGGCAACGTGCCGGGAGTAGCCGGGGCGAACTTCACGGACTTCGCCACTCCCGACGGGAAACTCCCTGACGCCGGGCCGCTGCTGGGCAGTGCCGGCCAGGTGCTGTTTCGCGGCACGCTAGAAACGGGCGCCGGCGGCGTCACGGCCGACGACGATCAGGGCCTTTGGCTGTATCCCGCTGGATCGCCGGGGCAGTTGCTCGTTCGCACGGGGTCCGGCGCCGTGGCCGGCGCGGCAAACGCCAGCTTTACCAGTTTCGACAACGTCGCGATGAACCGCACCGGGCAGATCGCCGTCGGCGCCACGCTTCACCACGACGGCGCCCCGCTGCCGGACGATCACGCCGGCATCTGGCTGATGGATGCTTCCGGCGAGAGCGTCGCGGTCGCGCTGCCCGGCCACGACGTGGCAGGGCAAACGGCCGTGGCGTTTGATTTCGTCGGCGGCTCCGGCGGCGAGGACGGCCGACTGCGCAGCTTCAACGAATACGGGCAGCTGGTTTATCGTGCTCTGTTCAATACGGGCAGCGCGACGGTGCTCTACACGCCCGAATTGGCCTGGCGGGGGCCGAACTTTGGGGACTGGGACGACGCGGACAATTGGACGCTCGGCATCCGGCCCGCGCAGGTTCATCAAGTCACGATCGGCGGCAGCGATCGGGCGTTTGTCACGGGACCGGCCGACCCGGTGGCCGTCAAGCAACTGTCGATTGGCGGCACGTTCGCAGCGGCTCAGTTGCAACTTCAACCCGGCGGCGATCTGAGCGTGGCCGAGGGACTGCACGTGCTGCCGGTCGGCGAATTGACCGGCAGCGGCAAAGTCGTCGGCGACGTCGGGAACGGCGGGTCGCTGTCGCCGGGTCTTTACTCAAACGGCGTCGGGCGAATTGAGGTGGACGGCAACTACACCCAATCCAGCGCCGGCGTACTGAATTTGATCCTGGCTGGCGCCGATAATTCAAACCCCCTGGCTCCGCAATACGACACGCTGGCCGTCTCCGGCGTCGCCGATCTCGCGGGACGCTTGAACGTGCGGCTGACCGGCGCCTTCACGCCGCAAATCGGCGACTCGTTTGGGGTCCTGTTCGCGTCGGGCGGGTTCGATGCGTTCGACACGTACTCGCTGCCGTCGCTGCCGGCCGACCGCCATTGGCTCGTCAACCCTGGCGGGGCGACGTTGTTTTTGAATGTGATCGCCGCGATTTCAGCCGACTTCAATGGCAGCGGCGCCGTCGACGGCGCAGATCTCGCCGCCTGGCAAGCCGGCTTTGGCGCCGGGCCGGGCGCGACTCTGTCTCAGGGCGACGCGACCGGCGACGGGGTCATCAACGGCGGCGACTTCCTCGCCTGGCA
>JAGQOU010000314.1 GCA_020427145.1 Planctomycetales bacterium
CCGTACAGCAGCTTGCCGAAGATCAGCGGGATTTGCTTTTTGAGAATGCCGGGGCCGTTGTCTTGGATGCCGACCTTGTAGCGATCCGGGCCGGTCGATTCGATGTGGACCCAAATCTCCGGCAGGATGCCCGCCTCTTCGCAAGCGTCCAGCGAGTTGTCGACCGCTTCCTTGATGGTGGTGAGCAGCGCCTTGCGCGGGTTGTCGAAGCCCAGCAGGTGACGGTTCTTGGCGAAGAACTCGCTGACGGAGATGTCGCGCTGCTTGGCGGCCATCGACTGGGCGGTGGCGCGGCGCTTGCCCTTGCCGGCGGCGCCGTTGGTCGAGGGCTCGGCGAGCGGCGCAGCGTCGTCGGCGTCAGGCGCCGCAGCGTCCCCGTCGTTGGCGGGTCGCTTGCGAACCTTCTTCTTGACCTTCTTGCGCGGTTTCGAGCCGGGGTCGTTCTTCGTGACGCGTTTCTTAGTCGCCAACGGGGCGGCTCCTGTGTTGATGCTCTATTGACGAGGCGGCGGGCGGAATCCTCCTCCCGCGAAGCGAGGGCAGGGGGAGGAATTCATCACATGGCAAGGAAATCCCACTCCCATGTCACCCCTCGGAGGAGAGGGGATCCGGGGCGTTAAATCTTGCGGAAGGGGCCGATTATACCGGTTGTGCGGCCGGTCTCCAGGCGTGCGGGGGCCGGTGATTCGCTACAAACGGCTCTTGTGGCGCTACTGGCGCATAAAAACTCATCGTCACAGGCGACGCCATCCGACATCAGAAACACGCGACCCGCTCGACACCGGGGGACGGAGCAGGCACGCAGCGCGTGCCGGGGCAGGCGACCCGCAATCGCCCGCCCGGCATGACTCGCTCCCGGTGGCCGCGGCAACGACGCTCGGAGAGTGTTTGCCGCAACGAGACCAAGGTCGCGCCCCGCCCGAAGGACCCGGACCAAGCATACCGCACGTGCGAGCCTGCCGCTCGCGCGTCCTGCCGCGGTTTGCCCCAGCGCAAGGAGGCGCTTTCGATGACCCGCCATACTTTCCGTTCACTCGTGCTAGCAACGACGCTGTTGGGCATATGCCTGACCGCCGGTTCCGCCAGCGCGGTCGAAGGCCTGTGGAAACGCGAGATCAGCTACCAGGCCAAAGGGGACCTGTTCGCCCAGTACTACGAAGGGCCCAATCCCTCGGGGGCGACCGCAGGGATGTACGTCTCGCCGGTGCCGACGCCGCCGAACGTCGGTTACACCTACACGACCTACCAGCCGCTGATGCCGCACGAATACCTGTACGCCCACAAGCGAACGCATTACGCCTACACGCCGGGCGCCGGCTGGACCCGCGCCAAGGTGCGTTACGGCACGGCTGGACTGCGGCTGGACAACCTGTGGTATGACATGACCCACTGCTGCCACTAAGCGTCACGGTCGCGCACTTGCGTCGCGTTCACCCTGCCTCGGGCTCAACCAGCCTGACCTACGATACTCGCCAGGAACCCTGCCATGAAAACCCTGCGAATCGCCTTGTTCGCTTTGGCTGTTTGCGGCGCGTGCGTCGTTGCCGACGCCGCCAAAGCCGAGATGGGCTACTTGAAACCCTTGCGTCGGGCGTCGACGTACAACTGGCACGGCAACTACGCCTACACGCCGTACGGACGGCCGACGGCGTTGGTCGTGCCCCCGACTGCTCAATTGCAGACGAACTGGAGCTGGGGCGCCCCGGCGTCGCGCGTGTCGCGCATTGACCACCAGTTCACGCGCAACGACGGCGGACCCGGCGCCGCGGCGACCCGCCCGACGCCGCTGTGGCCAAGCGACACGACCAAGTTCGGCATCTACTACGTCCGCGGACCCTGGTACCCGACGCAGCCGTAATCGGCGCGCCGGTGAGCGATTCCGATGGAACCGCCAGGGCCGCCAAGTACGCCAAGCGAAACGGACCGGATCAGCAGGATTGGTCAGGTTGGTCAGAAGATTCTCGCACCCAGCGGGCGTCGAGAGGACCGCATCAATCCGACGATCTCGTCCGACGAGGCTTGGCGCTCTTGGCGTCCTTGGCGGTTCTGCGGCGTTGAGGGGCTAGCGACGACGCCTCGCTCAGCCCCGCATGGCGTCGTAAAAGAGCTGCTCGACCAGCTCGCGGGTGAGCCACTTGGCCCGGGCGACGTCTTCGGCCAGCACGTCGCCGCCCGCCACGCCCATGAGATACGCCAGCTTGGCCGTGTCGCGGGGATCGTCGGGGAATTCGTGCCTTCCCGCTGAGTTCATCAACCGGATGCGCGCTTCAACGCTGCGCAACAATCGGTAGTCGGCGGCCAGTCGCTCGGCATGGGCCGGGTCGAGACACCTGGCGTCCGCCAGGGCGGTCAGAGCGTCGAGCGTGCTGGTGACGCGCACTTGCGGATGTTGCACGCCGTGCTTCATCTGCAGCATCTGCACGAGAAATTCTGTATCGACCGTGCCGCCAGGGCCGCGTTTGAGATTCTGCGGCGAGGCGTTTTCCTGCAGCTTGAGCCGCATGTTCCAGATCGCTTCGGCGGCGGCCGGCGACCACGGTTCGCAATCAATCGCGGCGGCGACGGCCGCCTTGGTTCGCGCGCGGGCTTCGGCGTTGCCGTGAACGACGCGCGCCTTCAGCAGCGATTGCCGCTCCCACAATTGCCCGCCGCCGCTGCGGAAGTATTCGACAAACGCCTCCAGCGGCAGCGCGATCGCGCCGCTGTTGCCAGTGGGACGCAGTCGCGGGTCGACTTCGTAGAGCCGTCCCTGCGGGCCAAAGTGGTTGGCGGCCTTCATGATCCGCTGGGCCCACTGGCTGAAGAAGTGGTTGTTGCTGGTGGAGTTGTTGCGCCCGCGCCCCAGTGGGGCGGTCGTTCCCTCCGCCTCGTAGAGAAACACGAGGTCGAGATCGCTGTGATAGTTCGGCTCGCGTCCCCCGAGCTTGCCCAGGGCGAGAATGATGAACTCGCAAGGTCGTCCCGCGTCGCTCGCCGCGGGCAGCCACGCGGCGCCGGCCCGACGTTCGTCCGCGTCTTCGGGCAGCTCGCCGATCATCGGCCGACCGTGCTTGTCGAGCAGTTTGTCGTACTCCGCCGCGGCGATCTGCATCAGACACGTTTCGGCAATGTCGGAGAGCGCCGCGTGGGTCGCCTGGATGTCGTCCTTGCCCACAATGTCGCGCACGCCCACGCGCAAGTGCTGGGCGTTCTTGAAACTGTGCAGAATGGGATCGAGGTCCTCGGCGCCGTGGGTCAGTTCGGCGAGCGACTTTTCCAGCCGCGGCAAGTCAGGCAGCCGTTGGACCAGCAGGCTGTCCATCAATTCGTCGATCATGCCCGGGTTGCCGGTCAGGATGCTCGACAGGTAGGGGCAGGCCGCGCACAACGTCACGTACAGATTGAGCGAGGCGTGGTTATTGCTGAACAGTTCCCACAGCGCCGCCTTGCCGCCCAGCGAGTCGCTGACGCGGCTGAGCGTCACGAGCGTGGCGTCGGGGTCGGGGGTTTCGGCGATCGCCGTCAGCAGCCGCGGCGCGATCGACGCCAGGAACAACCGACAACGCCGCGTCGAGAGGAACGGAATCCGCTCGTTGGCCAGCGACATCAGATTGTCGTACGCGGCCGACACGTCCCGAAACGGGTATCGTCCCAGCACGCGGGCGATTTCCTCGGCGCCCGGGTCGGGGTCGTTCACAAGGTCGACTTCCGGCTCGCTTTGCGGATCGCCGGCGAATGCGTCGTTCAGCAGGTGATTGAGAATGCGGCGATTGAGTTCCGTCCGTTCGGCATACTCGCGCTCGAACGCGGCGGCGGCCTGAGCCGCGTCGACGCCCGGATAGCCCAACCGCCGGGCGAGCTTCGTTGTCTCTCCCACGGTAGTCGGCAGGGAGTGCGTCTGCTGGTCGTACATAATCTGCAAACGATGCTCCACGCGCCGCAGAAACGCGTAATTCTCGTGCAGAATCATCCGCTCGCGGTGCGTCAGGCAGCCGGCGTGTTCGAGCCGCTCGATCGCTTCGAGCGTATTGCCGGTGCGCAAGCTTGGCTCGTTGCCGCCGGCCAGCAATTGCAGGAATTGAATCACGAATTCGATGTCGCGAATGCCGCCGTGGCCCGTTTTGACGTTGCTGGCCAGGTCGCCGTCGTCGCCGGCCCGTTGCTCGATGCGCCGCCGTAGCGAGCGGATGCCCGCGATGTCGTCGAGGCTGAGATAGCGGCGGTAGATCCACGGCTCCAGTTCATCGAGGAACTGATGCCCCAACTCAATGTCGCCGGCCATGGGGCGGGCTTTGATATACGCCTGCCGTTCCCAGGTGCGACCTTGCGTGTCGTAGTACGCCAGCGTCTGTTCCACGGTGGGACAAATCGGTCCCTGACGCCCGTGCGGCCGCAGTCGCATGTCGACGCGATAGGCGAAACCCTGACCGGTCGTCTCGCTCAACAGACGAATCAGATCGGTGGAAATGCGCGCCGCATTTTCCACGTCGTCGTGTCCCGCCGTGGCGTTGTCGAGCAGAAATACCAGATCGATGTCGCTCGAGTAGTTGAGTTCCAGGCCGCCCAGTTTGCCCAACGCCAACACGGCGATATTCGGCAGCCGCGTTGAACCGCCGTTGCGCGACGCCTGCCGCGCCGCGAACTTTCGCCGGGCGAAATCGAGCGCCGCTTCGACAACGGTGTCGGCGACATAGGAAATCTGGCGGGCGACCGTTCCCACGTCGTGCCCGGCAATGATGTCGCCGTACGCGATGCGCAACGTTTCGCGCTGCTTGAACCGCCGCAGCGCCGACATGATCTCCGACTCGATCGTGACGTTGCGCAACTCGCCCAGGAGTTCCTCGACGAGCACTTCGCGGGCCACGGGATGCCCGCCGGTCATTCGCAGCAGGTCGTAGCTCTCGGGGTCGGTGCAGAGCAGGTCGGCCAGGCTCTGGCTGCAGCTAAACAGCGTGAGCAACTCGGGCAGCGCCTCGGTGTCGCGCTCCAGCAGCGCGGCGGTCGACAGCAGATTGCGGGCTGACAGCAGAAACCGTTCGAGGCTGTTGAGCGCCAGATCGGCGTCAGCCAGCGCGGGGGCTGCGGCGGCGAACTGCTCGCAGATCGTGCCCAGCAAGTCGAGCGGCATTCCGGCGGTCGCCAGGCGCAGCAGATTGGCGTGCCCCGTGCGAGGATCGGCCACGCCCAACGGCGCGAGCCACGCGCCCGCCTCGTCGGGGGCGTCGAGCATAGTCCGCAGGCGATCGATTTGCATGTCGCGTCACTACCCAGCGCGCCGCTGCCGCGAACCGCTCGCGGGTGCGAGCAGGTGCAACAGGTCGCAAACCTTCGCCGCCTAGCTTGGGATTGCAAATGGAAGAGTCCCAGGGGGACGTCCGCCCTCGGCCTCCACTCATTCTGGCCCCGGAGCGCGGCAAAATCAACGCGCCGGTCGTTTCTCGCCGACCAACGCACAAAGGGCGCCCGCCCGGACCGCCTACGCTTGCAACGAAAAGACCTCGGGCCCCACGTGCTGGGTGACTACCTCGCCAAACAGCGTGTGGGCGTTTGCGTCGTAGACCGTCACCGGCAAGATTTGGCCGATCTGGCGGCGGTTGCCGGTGAAGACGACGATGCGGTCGCACATTGTGCGGCCGACGAGCTGCAGTTGGGGGGCGGCGCTGGCGGGCGGGTCGGTGGCCAAGGGGGCGTCGTGGCCGGCGCCGCCAAGAGCGGCGTCTTCGGATTTTGCGGCGGCTTTGCTGGGGCCCTCGACCAGCACCTCGACGTCCTGGCCCAGAAACGCCTGATTGTCTTCCTCGCTGATCGCGTTCTGCAGCGCCAGCAGCTGATTGTTCCGCCGCCGCTTCACGTCCTCGGGGACGTCGTCCTCATACAACTCGGCGCCCTTGGTGCCGGGGCGGACGCTGTACTTGAAAATAAAGCTGTTCTTGAACCGGCACTCGCGGACCAGCTCGACCGTCTGCTCGTAGTCTTCTTCCGTCTCGCCCGAGAACCCGACGATGAAATCGCTCGTGACCGCCGCCGCGGGGACCCATTCCCGGATGCGGGCGTACATTTCGCGGTAGTCCTCGACCGTGTAGCCCCGCTTCATCCGCTGCAGCATGCGGTTCGAACCCGTTTGAACCGGCACATGCAGATACTTGCTGATCTTCGGCAAGTCGCGCACCACGGCCAGCACGTCGTCGGTCATGTCCTTGGGGTAGTTCGTGACGAATTTGATGCGATCGAGCCCGTCGATCTCGTGCAGCTCCGCGAGCAGATCGCTGAATCGAGTCGTCCGGTCGCCGGCGCGGAAGCGGTAGCTGTTGACCGTTTGTCCCAGCAGCGTGATCTCGCGGCAGCCTTCGCTGGCGAGTTGTCTTGCCTCGGCGACGATATGCTCGGGAGGGCGGCTCTGCTCGGGGCCGCGGACGCTGGGGACGATGCAATAGGTGCAGAACTTGTCGCAACCGATCTGGATGCGCACATAGGCCTGAAACGGCGTGGGCCGCATCGACGGATCGCGCAGCGGGTCGAAGCTCTCATGGCTGCGCTCCACCGCGTCGCGCGTGCCTCCCTTGCGGTCGAGACTCACTTCCATTTGCTGCCCGCCGCCGCCGGCGATCTTTTCGATGAGATCAGGCACCTGATGCAGTTGCCCGGGACCGACGACCAGATCGACGTACGGCGCGCGGCTGAACACCACCCGTTGATGGTTCTGCGCCATGCAGCCGATCACGCCGATAATTTTCTCGGGATTCGCTAGCTTGGCGTTCTTCAGGCGTCCCAGCGCGCTGTACACCTTCTCCTCGGCATGTTCGCGCACGCTGCAGGTGTTAAACAGCACCGTATCGGCGTCACGAGTGTTGTCGGTCAGTTCGTACCCGCGTTTGCGCAGCGCGGCGACGACGAGCTCGCTGTCGAGCACGTTCATCTGGCAGCCGACGG
>JAGQOU010000013.1:0-4621 GCA_020427145.1 Planctomycetales bacterium
CCCAGGTTCTTGAACCTGGGCGGCGAAGCCGCAGGAGGCGCCTCTGGCCGCATTGCGCGAGATGCGCCTCCTGCCGCCTGCGGCGGCCCGGGATCGAGATCCCGGGCTACCCATTCCTTTGACAACCAAAATCCCAATACGAGGTTGAGACATGCGTCTGTCTCGAAGAACTCAAGCCGTCCTATTCGCAGTGGTCGTGGGGGCGTGTTCGGCATCGCAAGCTTCCGCCGCCACGGTCGAGCCGTCGCTCAACGCCACGGACATGGTTCACGTGAATGTGACCATCATCGACTCGGCGGTTGTCGCCTGGTTTGAAACGCCGGAGGCCGAAACGCCGCGGCTCACCGAGTTGGCGCCCGGCGACTCATTCGATCCGGCCATGCCGTGGTCGGTGCTGGAGGGCACGGCCCACAACTTTCAGTACGGCTGGCAGGCGAGCGGCATTTGGCCAAGCCTGGGGGGCGGGAAAGTGTGGATCGAACAGCTCGCCGCCACGCCGGAGCTGGAGACCTACTACGTTTACGAAGGGGGCCGGGTGGACAACTGGCCGTACGACCCCATCTTCGGCACGGCCGGCAGCGACGCCCGGTGGCAGTGGAGCACCATCATGGCCCACAACGCCTACGCGGTGACCGAGCCGACGCAGAGCGAGTACGATGCGACCTACAGCGTGTACATCGGCGACGCCGCGACCGGCGAGCCGCTGCCGCAGTTCACCCCGGCAGAGGTCACGCTCAGGTGGCTGACCGACGTCCCCTCGGCGGACTTCGATGAGAGCGGGGCCGTCGACGGCGCCGATTTTCTCACGTGGCAACGCGAGTTTGGCGCCGGGAACCTTGGCGCCGACGACCTGCAACTGTGGCAGCAACAATTCGGCACAGGGGCGAGCGCGGCGGGGGCGAGCAACATCGCCAGCGTGCCGGAACCGGCGGCGGGGTTGTTGGCTTGTTTGGGTGTCGTTGCCGCAGGCTTGTGGAACGCACGACACAGGCAGCGTCTGCCGGCAATGCGTTGGCGGTCCGAGCTAGGCCGCGTCGATCAATAGACTGAGCAGGTTGGTCACGGGGGTCGTGTGGCATGAGACCAGTGCCTCCAACTCCAACTTTCGGTTGTCTTGCAGCATCCTGGCGCAATTCGGTCCAACGAATCCTTCCAAGTCGGAGCTCACCTCGCGCAGCAGCGGGATTGCACGTTTTTCCTGATCGGGCAGAGCAATGGTAATGCGTTCGGTGACGGCGACCCCCAATGCCGCGACGACGGCGTCAGAAACGCCAAGGAACTGAATTGCTAGGTGCTGCCGCAACCATGTGAACACCAGCAGGTCGAAGGGATCACAGTCGCCCAAGAAATAGATCGGCAGGTCATGGGCTATGGCGACGAACCCCTCGATGTCTTTGTCTCGGGGCAGGCCGTAGCGACCAATGATTCCAAGAGGCGTCGCGGCATTCGCAAACGCGAGCAACTGACGGGTCGCCTCAAACTTTGTCGTGTAGACAATAACGCGAGCTTGGGGGGCGGGAAAAACAACGGCATAAGGATGATGAGTCGACGGCAAGCCGGTCAATTCGCCGCCATCGATGTCGGCTATCCGATTCCGGAGTTGATGCGAATTGGTCATGCGAGTGCTGCTAGTCCAATAGGTGCGGTTGCCGGTCGACGAACAGCTTGTCGGGACGCGTTGCGCTCCGCTTCACGCACCCTACGATTCTACCAACCGCTTCTCAAAATCTTCGACGAAAAACCGCTGGCCGCGTTGGGCGATTGTGAACCCCTCGGCTTCCAGTCGGGCGCGGACGTTGTCGATGCCGCCGGGGTATTTTCCGTTGAGTTCGCCGCGGGCCTTGAGCGTGCGCCAGTAGGGGGTGATCCGCTTCTTGCCCGCCGCTTCGGCTTCCGCGGCGGCGTGGGCGGCGATCCAGGCGAAGATGCCGGTGGTCATCGGGCAGGCGAAGTCGGCGCCGTGCTTGGCGGCCAAACGGGCGCGGATCAGGTCGATCGTGATCAGCCGCCCGCGGCGGACGGTTCGCATGATCTCGTCGACCTCCACGGGCGCCGCGATCACCATGACTCCCTCGCCCCAGCGGCGGCGCATGGCGCCGGTGACCGGCGCCACGGTCGGATGGCCCTTGCTGTCGTGCAGCTTCTCCGTCCAACTCTTTTTTGTGCGGGGCATGGCGACCAACTCGATTGGCGGGGGCAAAGTCCAGGATGGACAGGATACCAGGATGTGCAAGATGGACTGGATTGAAGGCGGATGAGCCAGATCGGTGCGGCGAAACTCACCACGATCCTGTCGATCCAGCGAATCCTGATCTCCTGTTCTCTTGATTTGGCGCTCTATGCGGGCAGTTCCTGGGGGCTTCGCTGCGCTACGTCCCCAGGCGCCCAACTCCCCTGGGCAAACGGTATCACGGCGAACCGGCGGGTCACCTCGTCGGTCCTCCCTGTGGCGTGTATCATAGAGAGTTTCTTGCCCCCCTGCCCTATCTCGACTCGATCGAAAGCCGCTTGCATGCCTGCCGTTGTTGACAAGACCGCCCAATTGGAAGCCCTGCTCGCCGAACGGATTCTCATCCTCGACGGGGCCATGGGGACGCAAATCCAGTCCTTGGGGCTCGACGAGGCCGCGGTGCGCGGCGAGCGCTTTGCCAACCACGACAAAGACCTCAAGAACTTTGCCGACATCCTGTGCCTGACGCGGCCCGACGACATCACGGCCATTCACCGTCGGTACCTGGAGGCGGGCGCCGACATCGTCGAGACGAACACCTTCGGCGCCAGCCCGGTGGGCATGGACGAGTTCGCGTTGCCGGTGGAGCTGATTCCCGAGCTGAACGCCGCGGCGGTGGCCTGTGCGCGGGCGGCCTGCGACGAGGTGACGGCGCGCGACCCTTCGCGGCCGCGGTTTGTCGCCGGTTCGATTGGCCCCACCACCAAGCAGACGGCGATCAGCACCAAGGTCGACGACCCCGCGTACCGGGCGACCACCTTCGACGAGATGGAACGATCGTATTACGCCCAGGTGAAGGCGCTGGTGGAAGCGGGCGTCGACATCCTGCTGCCCGAGACGGTCATCGACACGCTGAATCTCAAGGCGTGCCTGTTTGCCATCGGGCGGTATTTCGAGGAGTCGGGGCATCGCGTCCCGGTGATGGTCAGCGCCACGTTCGACAAGGGGGGCGCCACGTTCGTTTCGGGGCAGGCGATCGAAGCGTTTTGGCATTCGATCGCGCACTTCCCGTTGCTATCGGTTGGGATGAACTGCGCGCTGGGGCCCGACGTGATGCGGCCGCATATCGAGCTGCTCTCGGAGGTGGCCGACGTGCGAATCAGTTGCCATCCCAACGCCGGGCTGCCCAACGAAATGGGCGCCTTCGATCTTGGTCCGGAGAAGATGGCCGAGATGGTGGGCGAGTACGCCGACAACGGCTGGGTGAATATCGTCGGCGGGTGTTGCGGTACGAGCCCGGATCACATTCGCGCCATCGCCGCGCGGATGAAGGGCTGCGCGCCGCACGTGCCGCACACCGCCGAGCCGTGGTTGCGGCTGTCGGGCACGCAACCTTTTACGCTGCGCCCCGAGAGCAACTTCGTGATGATCGGCGAGCGGACCAACGTGACCGGCTCGAAAAAGTTTGAGCGGCTAATCAAGACGGAGAACTGGGAGGAAGCCCTGGAGGTGGCCCGCGGGCAGGTCACCGGGGGCGCCAACGTCATCGACGTGAACATGGACGAAGGCCTGCTCGACAGCGAGGCCGTGATGCAAACGTTCTTGCGGCTGATCGCCGGCGAGACCGACGTGGCCGCCGTGCCGGTGATGATCGACAGCAGCAAATGGTCGGTCCTGGAAGAGGGGCTCAAAAACCTGCAGGGCAAGCCGATCGTCAACTCAATCAGCCTGAAAGACGGCGAGGCGGAATTTCTGCGCCGGGCGAAGCTGTGCCGGCGGTATGGCGCCGCGATCGTGGTGATGGCGTTTGACGAAGAGGGACAAGCCGCCAGCGAGAGCGAGAAGGTGCGTATCTGCCAGCGGGCGTACAAGCTGCTGACCGAGGAGATCGGCTTCCCGCCGCAGGACATTATCTTCGACCCCAATATTCTCACCGTCGCCACGGGCATCGAGGAGCACAACAACTACGCGGTCGACTTCATCAACGCCACCCGCGAGATCAAGCGGACCTGCCCCGGCGTCCACGTGTCGGGCGGCGTGTCGAACATCAGCTTCAGCTTCCGCGGCAACGACCCGGTGCGCGAGGCGATGCACTCGGCGTTTCTGTACCACGCGATTCACGCGGGTCTCGACATGGGGATCGTCAACGCCGGGCAGCTGGAGGTGTACGACGAGATCGAGCCGCGGATGAAGGAGCTGGTCGAAGACGTGCTGCTGAACCGCAACCCGGATGCGACCGAGCGGCTGATCGAGCACGCCGAGTCGTTCAAGGGCAAGGCGGGCAGGAGCGCCGAGGTGGACGACGCGTGGCGCGACGCGCCGGTCGAGGAGCGGCTGAAGCACGCGCTGCTCAAGGGCATTGTCAAGCACGTGGACGAGGACGCCGAGGAAGCCCGGGGGAAGTATCCCAGTTGCCTGGCGATTATCGAAGGCCCGCTGATGGACGGCATG
>JAGQOU010000013.1:4626-5961 GCA_020427145.1 Planctomycetales bacterium
TCGGCGACCTGTTCGGCCAGGGGAAGATGTTTTTGCCCCAGGTGGTCAAGTCGGCCCGCGTCATGAAAAAGGCGGTCGCCTATCTCACGCCGTTTATGGAGGCCGAGAAGGAAGCGGCCGGCACGGCGGGCCAGTCGCGCGGCAAGGTGCTGATGGCCACGGTCAAGGGCGACGTGCACGACATTGGCAAGAACATCGTCGGGGTCGTGCTCGGGTGCAACAGTTTCGACGTGACCGACCTGGGCGTCATGGTCAGCTGCGAGAAGATTCTCGAAGCGGCCGTCGAGCACGGCGTCGACATGATCGGCCTGTCGGGGCTCATTACGCCCAGCCTGGACGAAATGGTCCACGTTGCTCGCGAGATGAAACGGGCCGGGATGACGATGCCGCTGTTGATCGGCGGCGCCACGACCAGCGCCAAGCACACGGCGGTGAAGATCGCCCCCATGTACGAGGGGTGCGTGGCGCACGTGCTCGATGCGTCGCGGTCGGTGGGGGTGGTCGAGAAGCTGCTCAGCGCCGAGCGTCGCGACGAGTTTGTCGCGCAGAACGTCAAGCTGCAGGCCGATCTCGCGGCGTCGTTTGCGCGACGGCAGGCGGTCGATTTGGCGCCGCTGGCCGAAGCGCGCGAAAAGCGGTTCCGCGGCGACTGGGCGACTGTCGACGTGGCGACCCCCAAGTTCACCGGCACGCGCGTCTTGGAAGATTTCTCGCTGGAAGAGTTGCGCGAGTTCATCGACTGGTCGCCGTTCTTCCGTACCTGGGAACTCAAAGGCAAGTATCCGCAGATCTTCGACGACCCCCACTGCGGCAGCGAGGCGAAGAAGTTGTTTGACGACGCCAACTCGCTGTTGGACCGCATCATCAAAGAGAATCTGCTCCGCGCCCACGGCGTGTACGGCTTCTGGCCGGCGGCCAGCGACGGCGACGACATCGTCGTGTACGCCGACGAGAGTCGCACCGAGGAGGCCGCCCGCTTCCACGGCCTGCGGCAGCAATGGCGTCGCAAGGGGCAGGAGACGTTTTTCTGTTTGTCGGACTTCGTCGCCCCGGTGGGCGCGCTCGGCGCCGACGACAAGCCGGTTGAGGACTACATCGGCGCCTTTGCCGTGACCGCCGGGGTGGGCTGCGACGAGCTGGCCCGCGAGTTCGACGAAGACCACGACGACTACAACAGCATTCTCACCAAGGCGCTGGCCGATCGGCTGGCCGAGGCGTTCGCCGAATGCCTGCACGCCCGCGTGCGCCGCGAGTGGGGCTATGGCGCGGGCGAATCACTGACGAACGAAGATCTCATCGCCGAAAAATACCGCGGCATCCGCCCGGCGCCCGGCT
>JAGQOU010000315.1:0-486 GCA_020427145.1 Planctomycetales bacterium
ACCAGGCGACCAGCGGCGCCGGCGTCAAAGGCCAGCAGGACCTGACCGACGGCAGCCACGCCACGCTGCACGGTTCCCCCTACGAGTACCAGGCGTTCAAGTACCCGATTGCGTTCAATCTCATCCCGCAAATCGGCGGACCCAAGTACCAGGGTTACACCAGCGAAGAGATGAAGATGGTGCATGAAACGCACAAAATCTTCGGCGACGATACGATTCGCGTCTGCCCCACCTGCGTCCGCGTGCCGGTGGTCAACTGCCATAGCGAGACCATGCTGGTCGAGACCGAGAAAAAGATCACCGTGGCCGAGGCCCGCGAGCTGTTCGCGGCGACGCCGGGCATCAAGGTGATCGACGACCTGGACGCGGGCCAGTACCCCATGCCCAGCACGTGCGACGGCGACGACGCAGTGTTCATCGGCCGCATCCGCGAGGATCTTTCCAGCGACAACGGCCTGGCGTTCTGGTGCGTCAGCGACAACCTGC